>NZ_JBBDHC010000005.1:0-191669 GCF_037203605.1 Denitratimonas tolerans | reverse complement strand
GGGGGAAAACTTCGGGGACTTCCTCATGGCTCTATCCTCTCAAGGGAAAGAGCCTCCGGGAAAGTCGGGGCGGTTCATGCTGCCGCAGGCGATCAAGCTCGATCCAACCTTGGACGAGGCGAAGATCACCGTGGCGATGAGCCGGCTTGACGCGATTTGGGATCAGCTGTTCCCGGCCGAACAGACCCGGATCGTGAAGTTGCTGGTCGAGAAGGTCATCGTGTCACCCAACGTCCTCAAAGTGCGGCTGCGCGCCAACGGCATCGAACGCCTGGTGCTGGAACTGCGCCCCGAGCCGGTCGAGCAACAAGTGGAAGCACTGGCATGAGCGACATCCGCATCCAGAAGATCGGCGAGCCCGACATCCTGCAGACCAGCGACGGCAGGCTGACCCTGTCGGTCCCGATCCAGATCAAGCGCCGTAGTGGCCGCAAGTTGGTCACTCTGCCAAACGGGGAAACCGCACCGGTCAGACCGTGGGATGTTGCACCAACATCTATCCAGCTGGCGCTGGCCAGGGGCCATCGGTGGCTGGCGATGCTGGAATCGGGAGAGGCGAAGTCCTTGAAGGAGATCGCCACGCGGGAAGGAATCGACAACAGCTACGTCAGCCGGATGGTCAACTTGACCACGCTGGCACCCGACATCGTGGCGGCCATCCTGGACGACGCATTGCCGAACCACGTCACGCTGTTTGATCTGGCGGTTGATCCGCCAGCGCTGTGGGATGAGCAGCGGGCCAGGCTTTCAGCTCGATAGGCCTCAATCTGTCACTGACGACCGTTGCGGGAGGGAGATGTCCGGTGTTTGCTTGCAGTACTGGGGGATCTTCGGAAAGCAGTCATCCAGGGCTAAGTGCCACGGCGCGCCATCCATATCGCTCTTCCTTAGGATGCTTGGCATAAACCAGTACTGCAGCTACGTCATTAACATCCGCTGGGATGCTTTCAACTAGATGCGGAGGAACAAAGCCATCGTCGACAAACGCGAACCCTTTGGCGTTCCGCCTCAGGTGACCATTCGCCACCCGCACATCGACATCTGGACGCGGGCCTGGGGCAACGGCGAAGATATCTGTTCGACCCGTCTTTTGGTTTTGTGTGGTTCGAAAAGAAACGCCCTGGCCTAACGATGGAGGTTGAGATCCGACCCAGGCACTGTCGTCGACCCAAACTTCGATGTCGCGATTAATGAAAATCTTCGTACGCTGTTCTTCTGATGCCACGCGCGAGACGACGCCAGATCCGACATCTGTGCAGTCCCACTTTGATCCTTCCGGACGCGCTGCAATCTGGACTATATCCTCGCGATTGCTTTCAAACTGCTTGCCAACAACGAGAGTTACAGGGTCGCCAATCTTAAAGGAAGAGACACGCGCACCCCGTCCAACGATACTGACGGAGGCGCCGCCGTTCGCTCTCACAGAAAACCTCGGAAGGGGCCTTATCTTTCGACCAGGTGGTGCTTCCTTTTGCTGGTGTGGCACGATCACGCCAAGATAGGTCGCAGACCTCACTTCCACCGAATCGAAGCACAGCACCAACGCTTCCTGGGAGTGCCGAGCGTAGAAATCTTTCTGATTCTCTGCTTCTGGCGCTGATGGGTCATACCAACTGCTGCTGATCAACTCCTGCAGATCTTTGTCGATTCCCCAGCCCTGTTCCTGCCGAATGTTAATGGCCGTGACGAGCTCACTACTTGCTTGGGAGAAGTCTCCTCGCTCTGCCAACATCTGCGCCAGTTCACGATGGACATTGACGGTGAATTTTGGATCAGAGCCACATTCCAGTGCGCGGCAGGCGCACGCGAGCGCGAGATCGGGTTGATCCTCAGCGTATAGGCGCGCCGCCTCTGCCCATACCCAGAACTCATTTCTCTTGGCCTTGATCACAGAGCCAAGAATGCTGATGGCCTCCGCGTGTCGATGAATGCGTCTCAGCAAGAAAACCTTGTCCCAATCCAGCCAAAGAGCATCATCACCCTCAGCCACAGGCCGAATTCGGTCTATCCACTCAAGCGCAAGATCGATGTCTTCTGGCGTGGCATCGTGGAAGGCCTTAACCCATTTTGCCAATGCACGTGCGACGCCAAGTGCGATCGGTGGGTAGCGATTCTCATCGCGCTGGCTGTATTGCCAATCTTCCGTGCCTAAACCATCGTTACCAACCCACCGAATGAACCCTGGAAAGGTTTGAAAATGCGGTGCAATTTTGCACACCTCTCGAATGATGTTCGAGAGCGCATTGTCTGGGCGACGTTTCGGCTGTTTTGCGAATCGGCGAAGTTCCGCATGGATCTGGCTAATGGTCTGCATTGGGACAGGCTGCGAAGCTTTCAGCTTTGCGCCCACCGTTGAGACCAGTGTCTTGACGAGGCCATAGAAAGCCCAATCAATCTGCGTCCTCAGTTTGAAGTCGTCAGGGTCATTGGCCAGATCTTGAAGACCGATGTCGATAGCCTCCTGGAAACGCCCCGATTTCCGGAGCGCTTGTACGTCCGCCCACGTCATTGCAAAGCCGACCTTATTGTTTCAACAGCCTCGGGGTTGCTGTATGTCAGCGGGCGCAAGCTCGAAACCAGCCCCTGCTTGTCGAAGTTAATCTCAAGACCGACGCGTTCATCCTGGTTGCGAGCAACGGTAGTTGCTAGGCGGTAAGGCGTCTCGGCAGCGGATACGATCTTCCAACCAATCCGCTCCAAACGTGCGCGAGCAGAGCGAAGCAAGGTTTCAGCCTCAGGCGAATATCCAGTCGTTTCGATGCATGCGCTGGCCAAGTCGGTAAGTAAAGGCCACTGCGCCGGATCTTTCACATGCATGGCGGTGACGACGTTCTTTCCGTTGTAGGCGATCCGCAGCTGGCATTGCTCTTCTTGCGGTCCAGATAGATCGTACTGCTCTTGGTAAGGGTGGCAGGCCGCCTTTACGACCCGCCAGCCCAACCGCTCTACTGCGTTGACGACACGGAGCCAAATTGCTACCGACTTGAGAACATCTTTTGATTGGTCTAGCCCCTCAGGCAGGCTGCGCTGCTGGTCTTTTTCGGACGCGATTCCATTGGGCTGGAATGCCCAGCCAGCGCCTACTGCGATGTCCGAGGCCTCTTTGACTGCACCCGCATTCCATACAGCAGCGTCAAATGGGTGGATATCGTTGAAGTTCAAAAGAACTAACTCACGTTCAGCGACAGTGAGCGCCGAGTACAGCCAGCGGAAGAATCCTTCCGAGTGCCGGCCGGCCGCATGGTCGCAATTCACGTAACAAACTGGCTGTGACATGCCTTGAGCATGGTGAACGGTCGATGCATAGCCATAACGTGCGTAGGTGAAATCTGGTGCGGGCGGTGGCGCCGACCGGCCTTCTATTCCTTGGAGCGTGGCCTGTTTCCCGTCGAATGCCTTCTCTCGGTCACGCTTTATGGCATTTCTCCAAACGCTTTCAGCGACAGCGGTCTCCTTGTCCAGCTCTGGTTTTTCCGCCTTGAGGAATTCCTCGAACACCTCGAGCTCAACCTCATCTCGGCTATGAATCCCACACCTGATGGAATGAAATTTGATAGGGCCGCTCTTTACCCAACTTAAGCCTTGCTGATACAGAGCACGCTTGCCGACACTCGCGACGGAGATGCGCGCACCGGATTGCATCGACACGCGTGAGCCGAATGCGTCGCGCACATCAGGGCTGACGTATATCTCCAAGAGGTCTCCGACCTCCACTGAGTCCAAAGAGCTCTTTCCGTGTAAGCGCTCCCGAACCCATTGCGTCAGTGCATTTGCTTGACCATGTGTCTCGGCCAAGTACCAGACAGAACATGGGTCTGCACGAAAGTGATCCAATATCTCGCTCGCTGCATCCTTCTTTTCGACAATCCTGAAACCGTCGTCTGTCGACAGTTCCAGTGCAGCGAACTTCTGCGTTCCTATGGCAGATACCAGCCTGACCGCATTGGCCAGTTTGGCCGAGCCGCCAGTAGTATCGATGATCTGAGTCAGCTCGAGAGATTGGTGCTTAAGTCCGCGTGCTTTCTGGAAATCACCAGAAAGCACCGACTCCTCGGAGCTGCCACGCTGGATCTGGTAGGGATCGCCAAAGAAAACAACCTTGCGCTTCGTGTTTCCGATTTCGGCGAAATCGAAGAAATCCGATAGCAGTTGGCCACTGCCATATTGCTTGCCGTCAGGAGTCGAGAAGCGCGAATTACCCAGCAGATGCGAGTCGTCCAGCAGGTAGACACTGTCCGTTGCGTCATCGCATGCGCGCAATGGAATGACCTTGACCTTCTTCTGCTCTTCCACATTATCAAGCTCATCATCGCCGTTCACGCTGCCCGTGTAGAGATGAGCGTAGATGCTGTTTGACTCCATCTCAGATCCATCGGCAAGGCGCCGGTTAGGCTCCAGGACGATGGCCTGTTTACCGGCCTTCTTGACTTCGTCGGCCACCTCGGCCAGCAAGCGGCTCTTGCCAGTCGAAGTCATGCCCAGCACTGAAAAACTTGCGAAATCGTCTGCAGCGATAAAGTTGCACAGCGTCTGCAAAGCCTCTCGTTGATGTCCGGTCAGCGGTGTGCGGGCCTGCGGAAGGTCGGGTTGCGAGTGAATATCGCGGACCTGGGGGCGACTGGAAACCCATTCAATCGGCTGAACCCCGAGCCTGCGGACAATTTCCAGCGCTTCGTCTTTTCCAATCCTTAATTCGGGCGAGGCGAGACCATCGAGCATGGCTGCGCAGCTGTTCAAATCCGTTGGGTAGAACCAGGAGCGAACCTTGGATGGAAGCTCCAAATGATCTTCGATGCGATCTGAAAATATTACGCCAGCAGAGATGTGGCCGAGATTGCGTCCGGACAACAACGTCTTTGATTGCAGCCAGTCAAGAACGGAGAACTTGTTGTCGCGCAGTTGCTGGTAAGGGTTGGCCTTCCGTCCGCCTTTGACTATCACGCCATCAGCTTGCCACGGCCCGTTCTCGGTGCCAGTCAGCTTGCCGCCATAGCTCTTGAAATCGGCCACGATGATTGCTGACGGCAGGATACAGACCAAGTCGATTTCCGCGCCGTTCCACATCGCGTTTGCAACCGCAATAATCCAGTCGGTGCTGTTTGCCCAACGCTCTTCAAGTCGATCCAGAAAAACGTGGAGCATCTGGTTTTCATGAGTGCGGCTTGCCTTCTCACCATAAACGAGGATGGTCACTGGTTCCCTCCGTCGCAACAGCGGGTGCGCGAAGCTTCGTGACTGCGGGCCACTCGCATCCAGCAAGTGGTCGATGGTCTGATCGCCACATTGAATTGATTCATGACAGGCTTTCCATATATGGGCGCATCACATTGGCCACGCGGCACACGGTGGCATAGCGCCAGAGTTCGTCCATACTTAAGCGCTTGGCGCGCCAGCCTTCTTGTAGCGCCTCCAGTGCGACATCAAGGCCGATCTTGTTGCGGAACTTGAAGCAATCGGCCACCGTCCGATCGACGTTGGTCACGCGAACCAGCACGCCATCTAGGACACGCTCCTCGATCCCCTCCGTCAGTGCGGCGCCAGAGAAACGGACTATGCGTAGCGGTGGGTAGTCGATCTTCGGTGCACGCGCCTTATTTGGAATCGCCAGCCAGACCTCGAAAGGCGACTGCGTGGTGAGTTCATGTAGCCGCAGAGCTGACAGCAGGCAGATGATGGCTTGCGGATGCGTTCGGGCTAACTCGGCGAGCGCACCGTGTTCCGAGACGGGACGGTTCGGAATCGCATAGAGACCACGTCCCACCCGCTGCAGTAGCCCTTGGCGCACTAGCCGCGTCAGGGCGACAGTCGGCAGCCCACGTTCATTGAGATCGCGCGGGCGGATTAGGCCACGTTGGGCGGCGAGATCCAGAATAGTCTGGTGGAAGCTTTCCATGTCGCCATGATGTTGTATTTTGTCGGTAGCAGTCAATAAGTACCGACGAAATACAACGATCTTTGTTTCTTTTGCCCACCAATGCCGCAATCCAACTGCTTGATTCGTCCGCGCGTAACTCTTTGATCTGTATAGGTCTGAATTGCGGCCTTTGCGGACTTCGGGCCAGTTCCAGGGAGCGAGGCCGGAGCGAGGAATGGCCAGGAGAGAGTGGAATGTGGCCGGGAACAGCCAATTCGGGCGGCTGGTGAAGTCCGCAGGCTTCCGCAGGAACCCCCAAGAACACGCGGGAACCGGCGCGATCGGGCAAGAAAAAACCCCAACCGAGAACGGTTGGGGTTTCATTATTGGTGGAGGTGGCGGGAGTCGAACCCGCGTCCGAAGGCGCTTGACGCCCGGTACTACATGCTTAGCTCACCGTTGGATCTCGTTCGCCGGCAGCACGGTGTGCGAAGCGCGCCGGAAAACCAGCCTGCTTGATTTGACTGCGGACCGACAGGCGGCAGTCCGAAGCGATCCCGTGATGATGACCCTACATCCACGAGCACAGGCACAAGTGGGTTCGGGGCTACGCCTTAAGCGGCGAGAGCGTAGTTGTCGTCGTTGGCAACTAAAAGTTTGCGACTGGATTTACGAGGAAAGTCACCCCCTCGGCATGCACCAAACAATCTCACAACCCCCGTCGAAGCCAGTACACCCCCGGGGTGCTGACCAGTCTATGGGCGCGCCCCGTGCTTCACAAGGCGCAGGTGACTCGGGTGGCGGGCGGCGTTCATCAGGCGGCGCGGTTGTGCTGGCGCATGACGCGCTGCTTGTCGCGGGCCCAGTCGCGGTCCTTGGCGGCCTGGCGCTTGTCGTGGGCCTGCTTGCCCTTGGCCAGGGCGAGGTCCAGCTTCACCTTGCCGGATTTCCAGTACATCGACAGCGGGATCAGGGTGTAGCCATCGCGCTCCACCTTGCCGATCAGCCGGTCGATTTCGGCCCGATGCAGGAGCAGCTTGCGGGTGCGCCGGTCGTCCGCCACGACGTGGGTGGAGGTGGAAATGAGCGGGGTGATCTGGGCACCGAACAGGAAAATCTCGCCGCCCCGGACGATGGCGTAGGACTCGGTGAGCGAGATGCGTCCGGCGCGCAGCGCCTTGACTTCCCAGCCCTGCAGCGCGATGCCTGCCTCGACGTGCTCTTCGATCGTGTACTCGTGCCGCGCACGCTTGTTCTGGGCAATCGTGCCGGTGCCCTTTCCGCTATCCTTTGCCTTCTTGCTGGCCATCTGGAAATTCCTTTCTGTGCGCCGATTGTCGCCCATCGCACGCCACGCGGGTGAATGCCGGTGCCGCTTCCGGTGCCGCGCATGAGTACGCCAGCCGAACCGATCCGGGTCGAAGTGGCGGCGGCCTGGCCGGACCAGTCGTGGAGCGCCGCGCTGCGGCTTCCGCACGACGCCACCGTGGCCATGGCGCTGGCCGCGCCGGCGGTACAGGCCCGATTCCCGCAAGCCGCGTCGCTGCCTCTGGGCATCTTTTCGCGGCGCTGCACGCTTGACCAGCCGCTGCGCGACGGCGATCGCATCGAACTTTATCGCCCGCTGCTCATCGATCCCAAGCGCGCGCGACGCGAGCGGGCGGAAGCGGCGAAGGGCGGGAGCTGATCCTCTCCTCGACCGCAGACCGGTGAATGCGGCCCGCAGTGCGCCTCAGCGGTTCTTCTTCTTGTCCTTGGGCAGGTTGCCGTACTTGGAAATGTGGCGGTAGAGCGCAAGGTTGTCGTGCTCGAGGTAGTCGCCCTCCACGCTGGCCAGCACGTCGCCGTCGAAGGTCAACGTGAGATTCTTGACCGTCGTCGGGGCACCGCGGCGGCTGATCGTGGAAACGTAGTCCCAGCGCGAGTGGTGGAACGGGTCTTCGACCGAGGGCGAACCCAGCAGGCTGTGCACCTGGCGCTTGGTCAGCCCCGGCTGCACCTGGGCCACGGCGTCGGGATCGAGCAGGTTGCCTTGGTAAACGTCGACCTTGTAGAGCAACCCGCAGCCGGAAAGGGCGAGGGTCAGCGCGGCGGCAACGAGGAGCTTGAGCATCGAATGGGTACGCAGGATGAAGGACGCGCCGATGATACACTAGCGACTTTCCACGGCATGAATGGTGCCCGGCGCGCCTGTCCGGGATGCGTCAGCCGTGCCACGCTGTCGCCACCAGGCGTGACCGCAGTCCGGAACGACGGAGGAATCCATGGAACCGCAGGAACTTCGCAAGGTTGGGCTGAAGGTCACACACCCGCGCGTGCAGATCCTGGAAATCCTGGCGAATGCCAGTCCGCGCCACATGACGGCCGAGGACATCTATCGCGAGCTGAAGGAGCGCGACGAGGACATCGGCCTGGCCACGGTCTACCGCGTGCTGACCCAGTTCGAAGCCGCCGGCCTCGTGCTCAAGCACAACTTCGAGGGCGGCCAAGCCGTTTTCGAGCTCGACCGCGGCGAGCACCATGACCACATGGTGGACGTCGAATCGGGCAAGGTGATCGAGTTCAGCAATCCGGACATCGAGCGGATCCAGCACGAGATCGCCGCGGCGCACGGGTACGTCATCCAGGATCATTCCCTGGTGCTCTACGTGCGGCCCAAGCGCAAGAAATAGGCCCGACACCGGCCGCACCCGCACCGCACTTCCCGAATCCCCGGCCCGACAGGCCGCCCACCCGATGCCCACAACATGAACGCGAGCGGCCAAGGGCCTGCCGCGCCGATAATGGACCCGATGACCGACCTTTCCCTCTCAGCGGCAGGCTTTGCCGCGCTCTCGCTGTCTGCCCCGCTGCTGCAGGCCCTCTCCGACGTCGGCTACGAGTCGCCTTCGCCCATCCAGGCGGCCACGATTCCGCCGCTCCTGGAAGGCCGCGACGTCGTGGGCCAGGCCCAGACCGGCACCGGCAAGACCGCCGCGTTCGCGCTGCCCATCCTCAACCGCATCGACACCACCCTGCCCTTTCCGCAGGCGCTGGTGCTCACGCCCACGCGCGAGCTGGCGATCCAGGTGGCCGAGGCCTTCCAGACCTATGCCGCGCACCTCAAGGGCTTCCAGGTGCTGCCGATCTACGGCGGTCAGGGCTACGGCGCGCAGCTGCACGGCCTCAAGCGCGGCGCGCACGTGCTGGTCGCCACGCCTGGACGCCTGATCGACCACCTCGAGCGCGGAACGGTGAATCTTTCCCACCTGCGCGCGCTGGTGCTCGACGAGGCCGACGAGATGCTGCGCATGGGCTTCATCGACGACGTCGAGTCCATCCTGCAGAAGACCCCGCCCGAGCGCCAGACCGCGCTGTTCTCGGCCACCATGCCGCCGCAGATCCGTCGCATCGCGCAAACCTACCTGCGCGACCCGGTGGACGTGGCGATCGAGGCCAAGACCCGCACCGCCACCAACATCCGCCAGCGCTACTGGCTGGTGGGCGGGATGCAGAAGCTCGATGCGATCACGCGCCTGCTGGAAGTGGAAGACTACGACGGCATGATCGTGTTTTCCCGCACCAAGCAGGGTACCGAGGAGCTGGCAGACAGGCTCCAGGCGCGCGGGCTGGCCGCCGCCGCGATCAACGGCGACATTCCCCAGCCGCTGCGCGAGCGCGCGGTGCAAAAACTCAAGGATGGCCAGCTCGACATCCTCGTGGCCACCGACGTGGCCGCACGCGGGCTGGACGTGGATCGCATCAGCCACGTGGTGAACTACGACATCCCCTACGATGTGGAAAGCTACGTCCACCGCATCGGCCGCACCGGCCGCGCCGGGCGCAGCGGCGAAGCGATCCTGTTCGTCACCCCGCGCGAGCGCGGCATGCTGCGTGCGATCGAGCGCGCGACCCGCCAGCCGATCGAACCGATGGCGATGCCGACCTCGCACCAGGTCAACGATCAGCGCATGGTGCGCTTCAAGCAGCGCATCGACGAGGTGCTGGAGGGCGATGCCGCCGAGCTCGACCTGTTCCGCACCCTGATCGCCGAATACGAGCGCGAGCATGAAGCCTCCCTGCTCGACGTGGCCGCCGCGCTCGCCAAGCTCACCCAGGGCGACGTGCCGCTCTTGATGCCGCCCGACCCCGAACCCGCCGCGCGCAAGCCGCGCCCGGAGCACGATCGCGACAACCCGCGCCACCCCCGCGAGCGCCATGAGCGCCCCGATCGTCGTGACCGGCACGAGCGCGACGACCGCCCCGAGCTGCCGCAGCCGCCGCGCGTGCGGCACGAGACGGACTTCGAAACCTACCGCATCGCCGTGGGCCACGTGCATCACGTCAAGCCGGGCAACATCGTCGGTGCCATCGCCAACGAAGCGGGCCTGGAATCGCGCCACATCGGTCGCATCGACATCCGCGAGGATCACAGCTTCGTCGACCTGCCGCCCGGCATGCCGTCGGAGACCCTCGCCCACCTGCAGAACGTGTGGGTGGCCGGACAGCGCCTGCGCATCCAGCGCCACGAAGGCGAACTGCCGCCGGCACCGCGCATCCAGCGCGGCGGCGGGCGCTTCAGTGAAGGATTCTCCGAACGCCCGCGCAGCCGCGATCGTGATGGCGCGCCGCCACGTGCCCCGCGCGGCCCGCATGCCGAGTCGGCCGGCGATGGCCGCCCGACGCGCCGCACGCCGGGCTACACCCCCGGCGCGGACCGCAGCGACCGACCGCGCCCGCCCGGCCGCTTCGACGGCCCCGGCAAGGGCGGCAGCAAGCCGCCATTCCGAAAGAAGTGAGGCGGCGACGGCCGAACCGTCGCTGATTCGAAGCCAACCGGGCCGCGTCACGCGGCCCGGTGTCTCTCAGGAACCTCTGAACAAGCCATCGCGGGAAAGCCCGCTCCAATCGGCTTGTTCAGAGATTTCTTCAGGCTTCACTTCACTCAATGCGCGTGCCCCGCCGCCGACTTGGGGCAGTGGCAGGGCACGGTGGGGCCGTATTCCGCGCCGAAGCTGCGGCCGTCGCGGTGGCGCTGCCAGTAAAAAGTCGGGGCGGGCACCGCGCGGTTGCCGATTTCGGCCATGTCGGCGTCCACGTCGAACAGGCGGCCGTTGACCATCACGTAGCGGGTGTCGGCGCTGGCGCGGATGTCCTCCAGCGGGTTGGCGTTGAGCACCACGAAGTCGGCCTTCTTGCCCGCTTCCAGCGAGCCCAGTTCTTTGCCCAGGCCGATCAGGTCGACGCCGTCGATGGTGGCGGCGCGCAGCGCCTCCCAGTTCGAAAAGCCTCCCTGCACCAGGCTCCAGATCTCCCAGTGCACCGACTGGCCCTGGAGCTGGCCGTGGCCGCCGACCTGGATCTTCACGCCGGCGTCGCGCAGCGCCTTGGCGGCCTTGGCCACTTCGATGTGGTAGTAGTCCCAGTCGGGTGCCGTCTCGCGGCGGATGCTGCGCGCATCCAGCGTTTCGCGCGGGAAGAAGCGCGCCAGCTTGCCGTCCTCCCACACCTGGTCGCGGGCATACCACCAGTACTCGCCGGAAAGCCCGCCGTAGCTCACCACCAGGGTCGGCGTGTTGCGCACGTCGGTGTGCTTCCACAGCTCGATCACGTCGCGGTAGAGCGGTGCCACGGGGAGGTTGTGCTCGATTGCGGTCACGCCGTCCAGGATCATCGGCAGGTTGTGGTTGAAGGTTGAACCGCCCTCTTCCACCACCAGCATGCCCAGCTCGCGCGCGGCCTGATTGATCTGCTGGTGCTGGTCGCGGCGCGGCTGGTTGTAGCTCTTCACGCTGAAGGCGCCCTGGGCCTTCATGCGGCGCAGGTGCGAGCGCGCGTCGTCGAGGGAATCCACCACCGCCTTGAAGTCGCCGTCGGCGCCGTAGAGGATCGTGCCGGTGGAAAAGATGCGCGGGCCGACCATCGCGCCGGCCTTGACCAGTTCGGCCTGGGAGAACACGAACTCCGTGGTGGCCGAGGGATCGTGCGTGGTGGTGATGCCGAAGGCGAGATTGGTGTAGTAGGCCCAGTTCTCCTGCGGAATCACGCCGCCGCCGAAGTGCGAGACGTGCGCGTGCACGTCGGCGTAGCCGGGCACGATGGTCTTGCCGGCGGCGTCGATCACGCGCGCGCCGGCCGGAATCGCCACGTTCGCACCCACCGCGCGGAGCGTGTCGCCCTCCACCAGCACGGTGCCGTTTTCGATCACTTCCTGCGTCTTTTCCGCATCGCGCATGGTGATGATGCGGGCGTTGGTGAAGGCCACCACGTCGCGCGGCGTATCCACCGCCGCCTTCAGGCCCAGCGCCACGCCCTTGGCGCTCTCGGGCCTGGGAAGCTCCTTCGGCGCGCCGGGCAGGAAGGCGAAAAGATCGCTCAGGTCGCGGCTGAAGTATTCATCGCCCACCGTCCAGTGCAGCGCCCTGGAATCGGCCGACCAGTGCAGGTAGGAACCGACGTCGCGGCTCACGCGCGTCACCGGGATCGCCTTGGTGTCGCGGCTCAGCGCAACGCTGCCGCCGGTCTGCGGCACCGGCGCGACGTAGGCGTTGAACAGTTCGGTGAAGGCGACCCAGCGGCCGTCAGGACTGATCGAAACCAGGTCGGGATACTTGAGGTCGAAGACTTCGCGCGGCTCCTCGCCGTCGAGGCCCACGCTCATCAGTTTCTTGGACAGGCCGCCGCCGGTGAAATAAAAGACGCGCGCACCATCGGCCGAGAACTGCGGATTTTCGCCGGATTTGGCGATGCGGCGCGGCGTGCCGCCCTGCGCCGGCACCACGTAGATGCCGCGCTCGCCCGACCACATCGCCCCGGTCAGACCGCTGCCGCCGCTGCGGCTGAACACGATGCGCCGGCCGTCGGGCGAGTATTTCGGGCCGTAGTAGAAGCCCGGCACCGCGGTGATGCGCCGCTCGCTGCCATCCGCCAGGTTGCGCGCGCGGATCGTCACCAGATCCGCATCGCTCCAGGTGGTGTAGAGCAGCGTGCGGCCGTCCGGGCTGAAGCTGGGCTGGTACTCGGATACGCCCTGGTTCGCGGTGAGCCGCCGCGGCGCGCCGTTCGGCAACGCGCGGGTGTAGAGCTGGCCAAGGGCGTGGAACACCACGGATTTCCCGTCCGGCGAGGTCGCCACATCGCGGATCATCTTCGGGCTGAACTGCCCGGCATCGAGGGTCTGCTCGAAGCGCAGCGGCTGCGCCACGGTCTGCTCCACTTGCGCGCTGAAGGGAATCCGCGTCGGCGCGCCGCTGGCCGCATCCACGCGCCAGAGCTTGCCCTGTGCCCAGATCATCAGCGCGGAGGAATCGGGCAGCCAGCCGTAGTTGGCATAGGGACCGAAGATCGCCCAGGCTTCCTGCTGGTCGTGCGAGAGACCATCCCACAGCGGCATCACCTCGCCCGACTCCAGCTCGAGCCGGTGCAGCACGCTCTTCTCGCGCACGCGCTTGACGAAGGCCAGGGATTTCCCATCCGGCGAAGGCTGCGGGCGCACCGCGCCGCCGGCGGTATCGAGCAGGGTGTCGATCTCGCCGGTCTGGCGATCCAGCCGCCGGATGGCATAGATGGTCGCGTGCGGGTTCTTGTTGTACTGGAAGGAAGGCCCGCGCGTGACGTCCTCGGAAAAGTACACGTAGCGTCCATCCGGCGACACCGCCGGTTCGCCTTGATCCTGCTGGTCGTTCTTCTGTTTGGTGAGCTGCAGGCCGTCGCCGCCGGCGACGTGGTACATCCACAGCTCGCCCGCGCCGAGCGAGCGCTGCCCGGTGAAGTGCTTGCGGCCGATGAGGTACTGGCCGTCCGGCGTCCAGGCCGGATTGTTGAGCAGGCGGAAGCGCTCCTTCGTCACCTGCACCGGGTTCTTGCCATCCACGCCGATGCGCCAGAGGTTGTTGCCGCCGTCGCGATCGGAGGTGAAGGCCAGTTCGCGGCCATCGGGCGAAAAGCGCGGCTGCACGTCCCAGGCGGTGCCGGTGGTGACGCGCCGCGCGTTGCCGCCGTCGATCGGCAGCAGGTAAAGGTCGCCCAGCAGGGAAAAGGCGATCCGGCGGCCGTCCGGGCTGACGTCCAGATCCATCCAGGTGCCCTCGTCCGTGGTGAAGGCGACCCGGCTGATCGGACCGTGCGCGGCGGTGATGTCCCAGGTCGGGGCGTCGGAGGTTTTTTTGCTCGCGGCCTGTGCCGGCAGGGCGGGAAGTGCGAGGCAAAGCGCAAGGCAGAGGGCCAGGCGAGGCGACATGGGCAGGCTCCGGAAAACGGGTGCGCCACGTTACGGCAATTTCCTCCGCCCGGCATGTGGCCAAAGTCCCGCGCGCCGGCCGGGACCGGCGCTGACCCGCCACCATGCGCATGCGCTCAAGCGGTGCGACAATCGCCGCACCACCCTCCCGGAGACGCCGTGATGTACCAGAGCATCCTCGTTCCCACCGACGGCTCGGAGCTGTCGCTGCGCGCCGCGGACGCGGCCATCGCGCTGGCCAAGGCGCTCGGTGCCCGCCTGGTCGCATGGAGCAGCGCCGAGGTCTACAGCCTGCCCTTCGCCGAACAGGTCTATGTCGACCAGACGCTCTACGTCGAAGAGGCGATGAAGGAAGCGGCCACCAATGCGCAGGCCGTCGCCACGCGCGCGGCCGATGCCGGCGTCGCCTGCCAGGCCTTCAGCGGCATGTCCGACTCGATCTGGGAAGGCATCATCAACGCCGCTTCGGAACACGGCTGCGACCTGATCTTCATGGCCTCGCACGGCCGCCGCGGCATGGCGGCCCTGCTGCTGGGCAGCGAAACCCAGAAGGTGCTGACGCACTCGAAGCTGCCGGTACTGGTGTACCGCTGAAGGCAGGTTTCAGGCCACGGCCAGCCCCATTCCCGCGCGATTGGCCAGTCCGAAGAATCCCGGGAACGAGGTCGCCACGGTGGCGCAGCCGCGCAGGGTGACGGGCGCGCTGGCGATCTGGCCGGCGACGACGAAGCTCATCGCGATGCGGTGGTCGTCGTGGGCATCCACGCTTGCGCCACCGAGCGTCGCGCCGCCGTGGATCACCGCCCCATCCGGGGTTTCGTCGATGCGCGCACCCATCGCGCGCAGGCCGTTGGCCATCACCGCGATGCGATCCGATTCCTTCACCCGCAGCTCGGCCGCGCCGCTGACCGTGGTGACACCCGAGACCGCAGCCGCGGCGACGAACAGCACCGGGAACTCGTCGATCATGTCCGGCACGAGGGCTTCCGGGATGATCGCGCCGTGCAGCGGCGCGTGGGTCACGCGCAGGTCGGCGACCGGCTCGCCGCCCTCCTCGCGCGCGTTGCGTACCTCGATCCACGCACCCATCAGGCGCAGCGCATCGAGCAGCCCGGTGCGGCGCGGATTCATGCCGACGCCTTCGAGCGTGAGATCGGAACCGGGCACCAGGCTGGCGGCAACGAGAAAGAATGCCGCCGAGGAAAAATCGCTCGGCACCGCGATGTCGGTCGCAGTGAGCCGATGGCCGCCCGAAAGCCGCGCGAATCCGGGCGAAAACTCGATCGGCCAGCCCAGCGCGGCGAGCATGCGCTCGGTGTAGTCGCGCGTAGGGTGCGGTTCGCGCACCGTGGTCTCGCCCTGCGCATAGAGGCCAGCCAGCAGCAGCGCGGATTTGACCTGGGCACTGGCCACGGGCAGGTCGTGGTCGACCCCGGCCAGCGACTGCCCGCCGAAGATGCGCAGCGGCGGCCTGCCGCCCTCGGCGGTTTCGATGCGCGCGCCCATGCGCGCCAGCGGCTCGGTGACGCGGCGCATCGGGCGGCGCGTCAGGGAGGCGTCGCCGGTCAGGGTGGAATCGAAACGCTGCCCGGCGAGCAGGCCGGCGAGCAGGCGCATGCCGGTACCGGCGTTGCCGCAGTCGATGGGTGCCGCCGGTGCCCGCAAGCCGTCGATGCCCGCGCCGTGAACGATCTTTCGACCGGGCCCATCGTCCTCGATGCGCACGCCCATGGCGCGAAAGGCGGCGGCGGTGGCGAGGGTGTCCTCGCCCTCCAGAAAGCCGCTGACGCGCGTGACGCCGTCGGCCAGGGCACCCAGCATCATTGCGCGATGGGAGATCGACTTGTCGCCGGGAACGCGGATCGTGCCGCGCAGCGGTGTTCCGGGGCGGGCCTGCCAGGTCGAGGAAGCGGTCATGGTGCGGCTTGCGGGCAGATGATGGGAGGCAGGTCGGCCCTGCGCGGCCGACGAATCGGGGCACCGCGGCGTCGGGGATATAACCCCGACCTACGGAATGCGGGAGCACTGCGGCCTCGCCGCAAACCGCCATTCTCCATTCCCCATTCCCGATTCCCGCCCATCAAGGCACCGCCACCGGGTACGAACCCAGCACCTTCACCGAGGCCGAGTGGGCTTCCAGTTCGGCCAGGGCACTCTTCATGCCTTCATCCTCGACGTGGCCGGCAAGGTCGATGAAGAAGGCGTACTCCCACTTGGCCTGGTGCGAGGGGCGCGATTCGATGCGATTCATGCTGATGCCGTGGCGCGCGAACGGGCTGAGCACGTCGAACAGCGCGCCGGGCTTGTCGTGGATGAAGACCAGGATCGAGGTGCGGTCGTGGCCCGAGGGCGGGAAGATGCGGCGGCCGATGACGAGAAAGCGCGTGGTGTTCTCGCGGTCGTCCTGGATCGGCTGCATGATGACCTTCTTGAGCCCGTAGACGTGGCCCGCGCTTTCACCGCCGATGGCCGCGGCGTCGTCGGCATTGCGCGCGCGGCGCGCGCCCTCGGCGTTGCTCGATACCGGGATCTTTTCGACCTTGGGCAGGTTGGACCGCAGCCAGCCGGCGGTCTGCGCGAACGATTGCGGATGCGCGTAGATGCGCTCGATATCCTCGATGCGGCCGCTGCGCGAGAGCAGGAACTGGTGCACGCGCAGCTCCACCTCGCCGCAGATCCTCAGCCCCGAGGTCAGGAACAGGTCGAGGGTGACCTGGATGGTGCCCTGCCCGGAGTTTTCCACCGGCACCACGCCGAAGTCGGCGACGCCGTTCTCCACTTCCTGGAACACCTCCTCGATGCTCGCCAGCGGCAGGCCGTGGGCGGAACGACCGAAGTGCTTGAGCACGGCCTGCTGGCTGAAGGTGCCTTCCGGACCGAGGTAGCCGATCTTGAGCGGCTCCTGCTGGGCCAGACAGGCCGACATGATTTCGCGGAACACGTGCACCAGAAGCTCGTCGGAGAGTGGCCCTTCGTTGCGGTCCACCACCATGCGCAGCACCTGCGCCTCGCGCTCGGGCCGGTAGTAATCCACCGCGGCGGCGAGCTTGCCCTTGGCCTTGCCGACCTGCAGGGCGAAACCGGCGCGTTCGGCGATGAGGGCCTGGATCTGGCGGTCGATGCCGTCGATGCGCTCGCGCACCTGCGCCAGCGCCGGCGGGGTCGCGGGCTGGCCGGCGCTTTTGGCGGCCTTTGCGCTGCGGGGCTTTTTCGGAGGCGTCATGGAAATCCTGCGGTGAAAGTCGGGGCGTTGAGGGAGGTGCCGAGGCGGCCGTCAGCCGTGGCGACGCGCGAAATCACGCATGAAGGCGACCAGCGCCTCGACGCCTTCCTCGGGCATCGCGTTGTAGATCGAGGCGCGCATCCCGCCCACCAGCCGGTGGCCCTTGAGCGCGAGCAGGCCGGCGGCGCGCGATTCCTCGAGGAAGATCGCATCCAGCGCCGCGTCGTGCAGGGTGAAGGGCACGTTCATGCGCGAACGCGCCGCCGGATCGACCGGGTTGGCGTAGTAGCCGTCGGAGCCGTCGATCGCGGCATAGAGCATCGCCGCCTTGCGGTCATTGCTCGCGGCCATCGCCGCAAGTCCGCCCTTGGCCTTGAGCCACTGGAACACCAGCCCGGCCAGATACCAGGCGAAGGTCGGCGGGGTGTTGAGCAGGGAGTCCTCGCGCGCGTGCGCGGCGTAGTCGAAGATGCGCGCCACGCGGCCGGCGCTGCGTTCGAGCAGGTCCTCGCGCACGATCACGATCACCAGGCCGGAGGGGCCGATGTTCTTCTGCGCGCCGGCGAAGATCAGCCCGTAGCGCGACACGTCGATGGGGCGCGAGAGGATGTTGGAGGACATGTCCGCCACCAGCGGCACCGCACCCACGTCGGGCGCGTCGAAAAATTCGACGCCGTGGATGGTTTCGTTGGAGGCGATGTGGACATAGGCCGCGTCCTCGGAAAGCTGCCACTGCGCGCGCGGCGGAATCGCGCGGAACCCGCCATCCTGCGCGCCCGCCGCGATCCGCGGCCGGACGAAATGCGCGGCATCCGCAAAGGCCTTTTCGCTCCAGCTGCCGGTGAGGATGAAGTCCACCGCCTGATCGGGCCGCGCCAGGTTCATCGGCACCTGGGCGAAGTGCTGGGAAGCGCCGCCCTGCAGGAACAGCACGCGATAGCCGTCCGGAATGCCCAAAAGCTCGCGCAGGTCGCGCTCGGCGGCCGCGGCCATGGCCATGAAGGCCTTGCCGCGGTGCGAAACCTCCATCACCGAGGCGCGTTCGGCACCCCACTCCAGCAGTTCCGCCTGCGCTTGACGCAAGACCGGCTCGGGCAATGCGGCCGGCCCGGCACTGAAGTTGAATGCGCGCGACATGACGGATCTTCGGCGGAAAAGGGAGGGCCGCAGGCTAGCATGACGCGGCGCAGCATGCGAAGCGCCGCGCGGCGCGACGCGACGCGACGCGATCCAGGCTAGGGCGCGAAGCGCTCGGCGAAGAAGTCGTGCAGGTAGCGGTAGGCACGCCGCGCCGAGCGCTCGTGGTAGACGCAGCCCGGCGGCGATGCCGCGTCGGCCTCGGCGAAGCAGTGCACCGCGCCGGCGAAATTGACGAACTGCCAGTCGGCCTCGACCGCGTTCATTTCGGCGGCGAACGCGGCGATGTCCTCGGCGCTGACGCTGCGATCATCGGCACCGTTGAGCACCAGAATCGCCGCCTTCGGTGACTGCGCGGCCGGCGCATTCGTGCCCAGCCCGCCGTGCAGGGACACCACCCCGGCGACGTCGGCACCCGAACGCGCCAGTTCCAGCACCGTGCTGCCGCCGAAGCAGAAGCCGACCGCGCCGATGCGCGCGGCGTCGAGCGGTGCCTCGAAGGCGTTGGCGCGCAGCACCTCCAGCGCCGCGCCGATGCGCTCGCGCAGCACCGCGCGGTCGCCCAGCAGCGCTGTCACCATGGCCCGCGCCTCGGTGGCGTCGGCAGGGCGGCGCTGCGCGCCGTACACGTCGGCTACCAGCACTACGTAGTCGCTGCCAGCCAGCGCGCGCGCCTTTTCGAGCGCCGAACCGGTCACGCCCATCCAGTTGGGCACCATCACGAGGCCCGGGCGTCGCGCACCGCCCTCGTCGTAGACCACGTGACCGCTGAAGGACTGTTCGCCCACCGACCAGTCGACCGCGCGAGTGATCATCCCGGCGTTGACCGTCGACGCGGCGAACAGCGTGGCGAGGAGCAGGATCGTCTTGTGCATGGGATGGTTCCCCGGAATGGCTCCGGCCAACGATACTCCCGCAGGCTGCACCGCGTCGCTTCGGTTGCGGCCATCACTCCGCCACCACCACCCGGTTGCGTCCGGCCTGCTTGGCGCGATACAGGGCAAGGTCCGCAGCGCGCATCAGCGAGGCGCGGTCCGGATGGGAGGGGCCGAACGAGGCCAGGCCGATGCTGATGGTGACCGGATGGGAGACCGGTGCCACGGCGAACGTTGCCTGCTCCACCGCAACGCGAAGCGCCTGGGCATGGGCCAGCGCTGCTTCGGCTCCGAGCTCGGGCATGAGCAGCCCGAACTCCTCGCCGCCGATGCGCCCGGCCACGTCGCTCGCGCGCATCCCGCTCCGGAGGGTCGCGGTGACCTGGCGCAGCACCGAGTCGCCCGCGAGGTGGCCGCAGGAATCGTTGATGCGCTTGAACAGGTCGATGTCGAGGATCGCAAACGCCAGCGCGGCGTCGGAACGGGCCGCGCGCACCAGTTCGCGTTCGACCACGTCCAGGAATTGCCGGCGGTTGTAGAAGCCGGTCAGCCCGTCATGCGTGGCCTGCTGGTGGACTTCTTCGTGATAGCCGGCCTCCACGCTGGCACCGCTGATGAACTTGACGATGCTCTCGCCGATGGTCAGGTGGTCACCATCGGCCAGATCCGCCACTTCGACCACGCGATCGTTCAGGTAGGTGGCATTGGTCGAACCCAGGTCGCGCACGCGATAGCGGTCCTCCGCCCGCCAGATCTCGCAGTGGCGACGCGATACCGACGGGTGCGCGATGTACAGCCCGCACTCGCGGTCGCGGCCGATCCGCGTGGGACACGTGCCCACGTCGACCCGCTGTCCGAGGCCGGCACCGTGGATCACGATCAGGCAGGCTCCCTGCTCTTCCGGCCGCGCGGGGCCGGGAGAAATCAGGGTGCGCTGGGTCGTGTCTGGATCGGATGGCGTCATGGCAGGAGGCGAACCGTGTATCGGCCTTGGCGGGATGCGGGATGCGGGATGCGGGATGCGGGATGCGGGATGCGGGAAACGATGAACGATGCGACGAGTGCGCGCGCGCGTCAACCCGACAGCCGGCTCTGCGAACCCACCTCGGGATCGGTCACCGTCTGGCGCGCCAGTTTCGTCTCGCGGTAGGCGATGTAGTAGTTCGATGCGAGCACGACGGTGGCACCGGCGGCGGTCCAGCGATCCACGGTTTCATCGAACAGCAGCCAGCCGTAGACGCCAACGACCAGCACCTGCACGAAGCTGATCGGGGTGAGCAGGGAGGCGTCGCCGAGCTTGAGCGCGCGGGTCCAGAACATGTGCCCGGCGGTGCCGAAGAATCCCGCCAGCACCACCCACAGCCAGGTGATGCCGTGCGGCCAGGTCCAGACGAACAGCGCCGGAACCAGCGACATCGGCACCCACAGCAGCGTGGTGTAAAGCACGATGGCGTCGGGCTTCTCGGTGCGCGAAAGGAACTTGATGCTGATCGCCACGCTGCCGCTCAGCACCGCCGCCGCCAGCGCCGCCAGGGTATGCACGTTGAAGCTCGCCGCGCCGGGGCGGACGATCAGGAGCACGCCGAGGAAGCCGACCACCACCGCGGTCCAGCGGCGTATCCGGACGACTTCTCCCAGCACCAGGGCCGCGCCGATCGTCACGAACAGCGGTGCCGCATAGGAAATCGAGATCGCCTCGGCCAGCGGCAGGTGCACGATCGCCCAGAAGCCGCACAGCATCGAGCCGATGCCGATCAGGCAGCGCACGAAGTACAGCGACAGGTGGCTGGTGCGCAGCAGCCCGATGCCGTGGCGGAGCAGCAGCGGCAGCGCGAACGCGAAGCCGAAAAGGTTGCGGAAGAACGCGATCTCGAAGGGATGAAGTTCCGCCGAGGCCAGCCGGATCATCACCGCCATCGAACCGAAAAAAAACGTGCTCACCAGCATCATCACGATGGCACGGCGCAAGTCGCGGCTCGCGGCGCTGGCAGCGGTGTTCATCGATGCTCGGACGGGCGCGCGCTTCACGCGGGCGCGGCGGCGGACGCGAACGCGGCGCGCGCGCCCGGCGCGTCCCAGCGCGCGCCCACGATGCGCGCTTCCGGCTCCAGCCACACGCCGAAGCGCTCGTGCACCGACAGCGCCACGCGCTGCGCCAGCGCGAACATCTCTGCGCCGCTGGCCTGCCCGTGGTTGACCAGCACCAGCGCGTGCTGTGCCGACACGCCGGCATCGCCTTCGCGAAACCCCTTCCAGCCGGCGCGCTCGATCAGCCAGGCGGCCGAGAGCTTGCGCAACGCGCCATCATCGACCGTCCAGGCCGGCATCGAGGGCTCGTCGCGCTGAAGGTCCAGCGCATGCGCCGAGGCGACCACCGGATTGCGGAAAAAACTGCCGACGTTGGGCACCATGGACGGATTGGGCAATTTGCGGGTGCGAAGGCGCGACACGGCCTCGGCGATCTGTGCCGGACGCGGCGCATCGCCGGCACCCAGCAGCGCCAGTTCCTCCGGCAGGCCCGGATAGCCGATGCGCGGAGGATGCCGGCGCGGCAACCGCAGCTCGATCGCCGTCACCAGCCAGCGCGCGGGATCGCGCTTGAATACGGAATCACGGTAGCCGAAGGCGCAGTCGGCGCGATCCAGCCGCACCAGCGCGCCGGCCTGCCGGTCCCAGGCTTCGACGGTCTGGATGAATTCACCCACCTCGGTGCCGTACGCGCCGATGTTCTGGATCGGCGCGGCACCGGCAAGCCCCGGGATCAGGACCAGGTTTTCCAGCCCCGCGTAGCCAAGGCCCAGGCTCCAGGCCACCACGTCGTCCCAGCGCTCGCCCGCGCCCGCGCGCAGCAGCGCACCGTCGTCGTCGCGCGCCAGCACTTCGCGGCCCATGCCGCCGATGGCCATCACCACGCCGGGCACGTCGCCCACGATCAGGGTATTGCTGCCCTCGCCCAGCACCAGCAGCGGTGCGCGCTGCAGGTAGGGCATGGCGAAAAGCTCGGGCAAGGCCTCGGCGCGGCGCACGTCGATGAAAAGCTCGGCCCGGGACGCCACGCGAAAGCCGTTGCGGCCGGCCAGGGAAACGCGCTCGGCGAGATGGTAGGCCGGTGCCATCAGCGTCGCACGCCCTGTTCGCGCCGCCGCCGGATCGCCTCGACGCACTCGCGCACCAGAGCCGGCCCGCGATAGACCAGGCCACTGTAGCACTGCACCAGGAGCGCGCCGGCCGCGAGTTTGCCGACCGCATCGGCACCGCTCAGGATGCCGCCCACGCCGATGATCGGGATACTGGAATCAAGATGCGCACGCAGCCGGCGCAGCGCCTCGGTCGCCAGCCCGTACAGCGGTGCCCCGGACAACCCGCCGGCTTCCCCGGCGTGGCGCAGGCCCGCCACTTCGCTGCGATCGATCGTGGTGTTGGTGGCAACGACGCCATCCACACCGGCCGCACCCAGCGCCGAAGCCACCGCATGCAGCGCGGCCTCGTCCAGGTCCGGCGCGATCTTGACCAGCACGGGGCGGCGCGCGCCGCGCTGCGCGGCCAGGCGCTCCTGCGCCTCGCGCAGCCCGGCCAGCAGCGCGCGCAGCGGATCGCCGTGCTGCAGTTCGCGCAGCCCGGCGGTGTTGGGTGAGGAAATGTTGACCACGATGTAGCCGGCAGCGTCCCACACCCGCTCCAGGCAGTGCAGGTAGTCGCGCAGCGCATGGTCGTTTGGCGTGTCCTTGTTCTTGCCGATGTTGACGCCGATCACGCCCTTCCAGCGGGTGCGCTCGAGGTTCTTCACCAGCGCATCGACGCCCTCGTTGTTGAAGCCCATGCGGTTGATGATGGCCTGCTTTTCCGGCAGGCGGAACAGCCGCGGCCGCGGATTCCCGGGCTGCGGGCGCGGGGTGACGGTGCCGACTTCGATGAAGCCGAAGCCCAGATGCGAGAGCGCGTCGACGTGCGCGCCGTTCTTGTCCATGCCCGCGGCGAGCCCGACGGGGTTCTCGAAGGTCAGCCCGAAGGCCCGGGTCGGCAGCGGCTTGGGGCGACGCGCCGCCAGTCCGGCCAGGCCCAGCCGGTGCGCGGCATCGGCCCAGGCCAGGCTGCGCTCGTGCACGGTCTCGGGATCACCGCAAAACAGCAGAGGTCGCAGCAATGGGTACATCGGCCTCGGGCCTCGGCGCGCAAAATGTGATTCGTGCCGCGAATCACGTCGGAACGTTAGCGGAATCGACGCCGGCAGCGCCAGCGCTCCAGCCTCTTCAGATCACTGGGCCAGGGTTGACAGGAACGCCAGCCCGCCAAAGAACACGAAGAGCGCGATGACCCCAAGGACCACCAGCGTCAGCTGCAGGTAGCCCAGGACGAGCCCGGCGATGGCCAGCCCGTCGCCATCCACCGTACCGCCGCTGCGCCTGATCTCGCTGCGGCCCATGTGCCCGGTGATGATCGCCACGATGGCGCCCACCATGGGAAGTGCCAGCCAGGACACGATGCCCGAAATCAGGCTTACCACAGCCAGGGTGCTGGTGGTCCGGGCGGAAGATGTCGGTGTGTTCATGCGGATCGGCCTCCAGGGTGGATGAAGCAGCCCGGCGCAGGCCCCATGGCGCGCGCCGGGCGTGGATCACAGGTCGAACTTGATGCCCTGCGCCAGCGGCAGCGAATCGGAGTAGTTGATGGTATTGGTCTGGCGGCGCATGTACACCTTCCATGCGTCCGAACCGGACTCGCGCCCGCCGCCGGTGTCCTTCTCGCCGCCGAAGGCACCGCCGATTTCCGCGCCCGAGGTGCCGATGTTGACGTTGGCGATGCCGCAGTCGCTGCCGGCCGCCGAGAGGAACCGCTCGGCGCTCTTGAGGTTGGTGGTGAAGATCGACGACGACAGGCCCTGCGGCACGCCGTTCTGCATGTCGATGGCCTCGTCCAGGGTCTTGAACTTCATCACGTAGAGGATCGGTGCGAAGGTTTCGTGCTGGACGATCTCGTCGGCGTTCTTCAGGCCCGTCACGATCGCCGGCAGCACGAAGTTGCCGGGGCGATCGATGCGCGTGCCGCCGGTCTCCACGGTGCCGCCGCTGGCCTTGGCCTTTTCGATGGCGGCAAGGAATTCGTCGACCGCCTCGGGGCTGTTGAGCGGGCCCATCAGGTTGGCCGGATCGGTGGGATCGCCGATCTTGGTCTCGACCTGCCTGTAGGCCTTGACCAGGGTAGCCAGCACGTTGTCGTAGATGGATTCGTGCACGATCAGGCGGCGGGTGGTGGTGCAACGCTGGCCGGCGGTGCCGACCGCGCCGAACACGATGCCGGGAACGGCCAGCTTCAGGTCGGCGGTTTCATCGAGGATGATCGCGTTGTTGCCGCCCAGCTCCAGCAGGCAGCGGCCCATGCGGTGCGCCACGCGCTCGTTCACGCGGCGGCCCACGCGGGTCGAGCCGGTGAAGGAAATGAGACCCACGCGGCGATCGTCCACCAGCGTTTCGGCGAGCGAATGGTCGACATCGTTGATCAGGAAGAAGAGGTCCGGGAAGCCGCCCTCGCGCAGCGCCTCGTTGCAGACCTTCATGGCCGCGATCGCACTCAGCGGCACCTTGTTGGATGGCTTCCAGATGCAGATGTCGCCGCACACCGCGGCCAGGAAGCTGTTCCAGCTCCACACCGCCACGGGGAAGTTGAAGGCGCTGATGATGCCGACCAGGCCGAGCGGGTGGTACTGGTCGTACATGCGGTGGCCGGGGCGCTCGGAGTGCATGGTATAGCCGTACATCATGCGGCTCTGGCCGACGGCGAAATCGGCGATGTCGATCATCTCCTGCACTTCGCCATCGCCTTCGGGCTTGGACTTGCCCATTTCCAGCGCCACCAGCGAGCCCAGCGCGTCCTTGTTGCGGCGCAGCGCCTCGCCGCACAGGCGGATGGCCTCGCCGCGGCGCGGCGCGGGGGTGGTGCGCCAGATCTTGAAAACCTCCTGGGCGCGCGCGATGACGGTTTCGTAATCGGCCGCCGTGGTGGCCTCCACCGTCGCGATCACTTCGTTCGTGGTGGGGTTTTTCGGCGTGATCCTGCCGGCGCTGGCACTGGACCATTCCCCGCGACCCAGATAGGTACCGGAATTGACGTCGGACAGGCCCAGGGCCTTCAGGATGGCGTGAGACATGGTCGCTCCAATGCGGAAGAATTCAGCCCGCCATTGTAGCGGTTTGCGGGTGCCGCCGTGGCACGCCCGATGAACCGTGCGGTCAGGCAACGGCCCCGCGGCGCAAGGGGATGCCGGCGGTCGGCCTCGGGTCAGAGCACTGCCGCAGGTGTTGCCGCGACCGGGGCAGGAAACGGCTGCACCCTCACGCCGCGCTGATCAGCCGAAAGCCCAAGTGCGACATGGGGCTGTGCGGATCGCAGCCGCGACGCGCGCTGGGGCGATAGGACAGGCAATAGTCCTCGTTGCACAGGAAAGAACCACCGCGGATGACCTTTTTCGGCGCATCGACGGGGACGCCCGGATCGGCCGGGTCGTAGCAGTCGTCCGGCCCCTGCGGGTTGTCGATGGGATCGCTCGCGCGCTGCGCCTGGCCCGCGAAATAGTCGGCGCGGTACCAGTCGGCCACCCACTGCCAGGCGTTGCCGGTCATGTCGTAGAGGCCGTATCCGTTGGCCGGGAAGGTTCCGGCCGGCAGGGTGCCTTCCGCACCGCCCGCCCCGGGCTTTACCACGGGGAATGGACGCTGCTTCACATCCCAGTAGTTGGCCAGCAGCGCGCCGCCGGCCCCCATCGGCTCGTCGCCCCAGGCGTAGGTGGCCTGCTCCAGACCGCCGCGCGCGGCAAACTCCCATTCGGCCTCGGTCGGCAGCCGCTTGCCGACCCAGCGGGCGTAGGCCAGCGCGTCCTCGTGGCTGACCTGCACCACCGGATGTTCACCCTTGCCCTGGATCGTGCTGCCCGGGCCTTGCGGATGACGCCATTGTGCGCCGGGCACATAGCTCCACCAGCGTGAATAGTCGTCCAGCCGCACCGGCGCGCTGGTGCCGGTGAACACCATGGCACCGGGCACCAGCACCTCGTCCGGCGGCCTGGGCACGCCCGGCGGCAGCTGCACGCGGATGGTTTCCCAGTCGGGCTTGCGCTCGGCGGTGGTGACATAGCCGGTCTCGCGCACGAATCGGGCGAACTGATCGTTGGTGACGTGGGTCGTGTCCATCCAGAAACCGTCCACGCGCACCGGATGTGCGGGTCGTTCGTTTTCCTGCGCCAGCCTGTGTTCGCTGCCCATCAGGAAGGTGCCGCCGGGAATCCAGGCCATGCCCAGCGGGCCGCTCGCGCCGTCGCCGAGGATGACTCGCGGTGCCTGCGAGCGCGCCAGGAAACGCCCGCCCAGTGCGCCGGCGACGGCGGCGGCACCCAGCGCCACGCCGCCGAGCAGCAGCTTGCGACGCGATGTCTGCTCAATGAACGGCATGGCTTGGCGCACAGGTGGTTCCAAGATTGGACAGCACGATGGCGCCGTCGGTGGCGTCGGTCACGCCGTCGAATACGCCACCGACGATGAAATCGTAAACGCTGGACAGGCCCCATTGGTTGGCGATGCGCTGCCACTCGGCGAAGTCGGCCGCGTCGACCACGCCGTCCTGGTTGCCATCGCCCGGACAGTCGGGCTGAGAGGCCAGCAGATCGTCCAGCCTGGCCGCCAGATGGTCATAGGCGGCCTGCTGCGCGGGAGTCAGTGCGCCGTCGAGCAGGTTGTTGCTGGCCGGGTCTTCCAGCATGGGCACGGGCACGGCCTGATCGACCCGATAGAACTCGATGCTGGTGTCCTCGCGGGCGTCATTCGTGGCGCTGTCGTAGTTGACTGCGGTGTTGCGCACCAGCTTGTAGTCGGCATCGCGGATGGCGACCGAGCTTTCCGCCAGCACCTCGACCGGCAGGCCGCCCGGATCGGCGGCGAGGATGGCCTGGTTCACCTGCCAGCAGCGCGCGTAGCCCGCGCCGCCGTTGTCCACCACCATGGGGTCGGTGTAGCCCGCGCCCCACCAGACGCCGAGGTTGTCCTCGCACACGCTTTTCGAGGTCGGGATCTGGGTGCAGCTGCCGCCAGCCTGGCTGGTCCGGTTCAGGATGCAGGGACCATTGCGGCCATCGTTGGCCTGGATGTTGATGCCCGCCTGGGTGAAGTTGATGCTGCGCAGGCTCTCCTGCGCGGGATTTTGCAGGTAGGGGAGCAGCGGCACCGAATCGATCGTGCGCGGCGATTCCTGCTGCGCGTCCAGGCCCGCCAGCTCGCCGAAGAACTGGAACAGATCCACGGTGTTGACCATGTGCTCGACCTCCCTGCCCGGCTGCGTCACCGGCGCCCCGGCCACGATGAGCGGCACCCACACGCCGGTCTGGTACGAGGTTCCCTTTGCCAGCGACAGGCTGAAAGGCAGCTTGACCGCAAAGCCCAGTGAACCGTTGTCGCCGACGATCACGATCACCGTGTTGGCGGCCTGCGGGTCATACACCAGATCCCCCTGAGCGTCGCGCGTGGCCAGGCCCGTCTCCACCAGCAGGCGGCCGAACTCGGTATCCATGGCCTCGGTCATCTGGTTCTGGATGATGCGCCCGTGCACGGTGCTGGTGCAGTCCATGACGTTGCCGGAAAAGCCCGGCATGTCCGGCAGCAGTTGCGCGATCAGCGTGCTGCTTTGCGGCGCCAGCTGCATCGGCGCGGGCTGCCAGGGCGTGTGCGCGGCCGAATAGCTGACCGTGGCCATCCACGGCGCGTTGCCCGGACGCGAGTTGATCCAGTCGATCGCGGCGTCGGTTTCGATCGTGGTGCGGTAGCCGCGTGCACGCGAGTCGGACAGCGGCACTTCTTCGACCACGCCGTTCTCCACGATCACCAGCGGTGAAACGTAGAAGGCGTTTTCCCGGTTGAATTCCAGCGTCACGCCGGGCGGCAATGGATCACTGCAGCTGGCCTGCTCGCGCACGAAGATGCCGCCCTCGGCCATGCAGGCAAGGCCGCTGCTGTCATTGCCGATCACCGGCGGACGCGCCATGGATACGCAGGAACCGTCGCTGTAGTGGCAGCTACCCGCCAGGTGATGCGGATAGAAGCCGCAGCTCCACTGGCCGGCACCGTAGGCACCGCCGGCGCTGGTGTCGATCGAGCCGGGCAGACCGCCGACCCAGCCGTGGAAATGGTCCCAGCCCAGCGCCGCCGGGGTGGCGTTGCCGGCTTCGTTGTGCTCCGGTCCGGCCAAGTGGAATTTGCCGAACATGGCGCTCTCGTAGCCCGCTTTCTTCAGCAGCTTGGGCACGGTCAGATCGTGCGGGGAGAGCTGGGAATTGGCCAGGTCGTTCGGTCCCAGCGCCTGATACATGTTGGTGCGCAGCGGGAAGCGCCCGGTGAAGAACGCCGCGCGGCCGGGCGAACACTCGGGCATCGACCAGGTGTTGCGGAACTTCACCCCGGCCTCGGCAACGGCCCCGATGTTGGGCATCGGCGGCGCACTTCCTCCGCCATAGCCGAAGGCCGCCATCTGGTCGATGCCGACATCGTCCATGACCACGAACAGGATGTTGGGCGGCGGGCTCTCGAAGCCATCGCCGAAGATTCCATCCTGCGCCATCGATGCGCCCAGCGGCAGCATGGAGATGACGAGCGTCAGGACAACGCGCCTGGGCAAGAAAATGTGCATGGTACGGCTGACTCCTGTCTCAGGGCTGCGGCGGCACGCAGGTGGCACCGAGGTTGGCAACGATGATGTTCAGGTCAAGCTCGTCGGTCTTGCCGTCGTGGTTGAAGTCGTACCAGGTCGACTGGCCCGCACCGTTGAGCTGGTTCAGTCCGTTCAGCTCGATCCAGTTGAGCAGGTCGTCGTTGTCCACCCTGAAATCGCGGTTGCCATCGCCGGGGCACTGGATGGCGTCGTAGCTGTAGTTGTAGGCGGCCACCGCATCGCGCCGGTCCAGTTCGGCGGAGAGCACGCCATAGGCCGTCTGCGCCTCGGGGCTGAGGGCGGATACGTCCAGCGGGGGCTCGCCGATGGCAAGCTCGGTCCCCTCCTTGTCGAGCACCGGATCGGGCAAGGCCAGCATGTCGATCCGGTAGAGCTCGTCGACATTCGTATTGACGCCGGTGTAGGTGGAGTTGACGGGATTGGCAAGGTCCAGGGTATAGGTTTTGCGGTTCTGGCGGACCAGTTTGTAGGTGCCGTCGCTGGCCGCCTTGGACGCATCGGGCAGCACCCGGGTGACGTCCGCCGGATCCAGCGCACGGCGATAGGACATGACCTGGCCGCAGTGGTCGAATCCGGCGGCAGGTACGCCGCTGAACACGGACCCCGCGCCATACCAGACCCCGCCCTGATCGTCGCACAGGGCCTTGTTCGGGAAGATCACGAAGCAGGTGTCGGCAGCCTCCACCACACAGGGCTGGGCCACGACGCCGGCGGCCGGGTTGGGGAAGTTGGCACCCATCTCGGTGAAGTTGATCGTGCGCAATGCGCCCTGGCCGGGATCGGTCAGGTAGGCCAGCATCGGCTGGGCGTCCAGCGGGCGGTCCGGGGAAACGTGCGCGCCGATGTCCGCACCGACGATATCCGCGAACAGGCGGTAGAGGTCGGGCGAACTGACCTGGTGGGTTACGTCGCGGCCGGGGGAGGCGACCATCGGGCCGGCCACCAGCAGCGGCACGCCGACGCCGGTCTGGTAGGGGGAAGCCTTGGCGCGCGCCGGATCGAAACGCCCGGGCGAGGTGAACTTCACGCTGTTGACGTAGGTGCCGTTGTCGCCCATGACCACCAGCAGGGTATTGGTGCCGGCCGGATCGTAGTGCAGCGTGCCATCCGGGTTCCATGCGGCGAGCCCGATTTCCACCAGCAGGCGGCCAATCTCCCGGTCCATCGCTTCGACCATCAGGTTGGTGATCAGGCGATCATCGATCATGCCGATGATCTGGCCGGGCGCGCCTTCCACGTCCGAGGCCGGCGAGCAGACCAGGTTGTCGTTGCGCCCCGGCGTATCGGCGGCGATCAGCGCCAGCGGGGGCACCTGCAGCGGCGTGTGGATGGCCGAATACCCCAGCGACATCATCCAGGGCTTGTTCGCCGGCTGCGCGTTCGCCCAGGCGACGGCACGGTCGGTTTCCAGCGTGCTGCGATAGCCGCGCGCCGACGCATCGGTCGCCAGCACTTCGCCGCTGTTGCCGTCGGCATCGCTCCAGACGAACTTGCCGGTGTAGTAGCCGTTCTGTTCGGTGAAGTCGATGTGTGCCGGCGCGGCCGCCTGGCAGGACTGGTTGGGGTCGAAGATGCCGCCGCGATCCAGGCAGGCGCGGCCCGGCGTGCGCGGGCCGGCGACATTGTCGCGCACGATCTGCTCGCAGCTGTTGTCCACGAAATAGCAGGCGCCCGTGTCGGCACCGTGGGTCGGATCCATGGTGGTGTTGGGCACGAAGCCGCAAAGGAAAGGTCCGCCGGCAGGATCATCGCCAAAGGTGCCGAGGCCGGCGCGGGTATCGATCGGATAAGGCGCGCCATCCAGGTAGCCGTCGAAGTGGTCCCAGCCCAGCTTCCACATCGTCTGCAGGCCATAGGGCAGATTGGCCGAACTGCCCAGATTGGTGCCGGTCAGGTGCATCTTGCCGATCATGGCGTTGGTGTAGCCGGCGGTTTTCAGCAGCTTGGGCAGGGTCATCTCGTAGGGCGAGATTTCCGAATTGGCCAGATCGGTCTGCACCACCGCGTTGAGGATGTTGGTGCTGGAGGGATAGCGCCCGGTGAAGAAGGTCGCGCGGGTCGGTGTGCAGGTGGGCATGGCCCAGGCATTGCGGAACTTCAGGCCGGCCTGTGCGATGGCTGCAAGGTTCGGCGTGCGCGGCGGCACCAGGCCGCCGTGGCCGTAGAAGTCGAGCTGGTCCAGGCCGAAATCGTCAATGACGATGAACAGGATGTTGGGCGGCCGGGCCGCGCCGGCGTCCTCGAACCCGTCCGCGAAAACCCCCTCGCCGCCGCCCGCCCGTGCGAGCGTCGCCAGCAGAAAGATCGGCAGCAGCCCATGCCGCAATTTCGATGAGCGAGGCAGACGCTTCATGGTTTCCCCCGGAGACGTGGCGTGATGCAGCCCATGAAACCGCCGGTGACCGAAACGGACAACACCATGAACATGGCATGCGCCGCGTCTCGCATGGGCGCAATGATTGGCGCGCCAAACCCCCGCAAGCCACATGAATCCGCCCATCGGCCATCTCCTGCTTCGCCGACGCGGGGCAGCAGGCACCGGACCGCGCGGCTGCCGTCGAAGGCACCCGGGATCGACTTTACGGAGCCGTTGCGAGCACGATGTCGCCACCATGGAAATGATCCGAATCCTGCTGGTCGAAGACGACGCCCCGACGCGCCAGCGCCTGCACGATGCGCTGGCGGCCGATCCCGGATTCGCGGTCGAGTCTGTCGGCAGCCTGGCTGCCGCGCGCGCCGCGATCAGCAGCACGCCGCCGCGGGTCCTGCTGACCGATCTGGAGCTGCCCGATGGCCACGGTGCCGACCTCACCGCCGAAGTCCACACCGCGCATCCGGAGGTGGAAATCCTGGTGATCTCCGTCCTGTGCGACGAGGCCAGCGTGATCGCGGCAATCGCCGCCGGTGCCAGCGGCTACATCGTCAAGGATGCCCTGCCCGAAGACATCGGAAACACCGTGCGGCAGGTGCTCGACGGCCAGTCGCCACTGTCGGCAGGCATCGCGCGTTACCTGCTGCGCCGCCTGCGGTCGGCACCGCACACAGATCCGGAACACGCGGAAAATGCCGCTCTGATCCTGACCGGGCGCGAGACCGATATCCTGTGGGGCATCGCCAAGGGCATGAGCTACAACGAGATCGCCGACAGCCTGGGCATTTCACGCAAGACCCTGCCCAATCACATCAAGAGCATCTACCGCAAGCTCGAAGTGAACAGCCGGGGCGAGGCGGTATTCGAGGCGGTGTCACGCAAGCTCATCAGCCTTTGAGCGCGGCCTCGTCCGCAGCGCCGAAGCGTTGCGGCAGGTCCACGATCACGCGGGTGCCGGTCGCGTCGCTTTCCACGATCAGCCGCGCGCCCAGGTCGACGGCACGGCGCTGCATGTTCTCCATGCCGTAGTGGCCGCGCCGTGGCTGTGCGCCTCCCGCGCCGTGATCGCGCACCACCAGACGCACGCCCTGTCCGGGCTGCTGCGGCGATTCGATCTCGACCACGTCCGAGCCGGAATGGCGCACCGCATTGTTGACCGCTTCCTGCAGCAGCCGGAACAGCCCCAGGGTGAGCGTCGGCGTCAGCCCCGGCAGGTCGGGCAGGTCGTGCACCCTCCAGTCCAGGCGCACGCCGGAGCGACGCAGCTGCGGCTGGATCCTGTCGCGGAAAGCCACCAGCATCATCCCCAGGTCGTCGCCGAAGTCCTCCATCGAGTCCACCACCAGGCGCAGATCGGTCAGGGCGCTGTGGCAGGCGCGCGATACTTCCTCGGCCACCGGCCCCTGGGCGCGCTCGGACAGCGAAACGATGGATACCAGTTGCCCGGCAATGCCGTCGTGCAGGTCGCCCATCAGGCGCATGCGCTCGGCCGCCAGCGTCTCGCGCTGCGCCTGCGCCTGCTCGCGCGCAAACGCCTGCTGCAGCTTCACCCGTGCGGCGGCCACATCGTGACGCAGGCGCGCGTTGAAGTCCTCCAGCAGAGACAGGCCCTCGGCGAAGCCGCGCAGCACGATCGCGCCCATCATGAAAGCGAGGATCGGGCCATTGAAGCGCGCCAGCAGCACGTACGCCCGGCCAACGCCGGTGCTCAGCACCAGATGGTCGCGCACAGCAAGCGCCAGCAGGACCACGACCGCCACCAGCAGGGTCAGCGCGGTGCGATCGCGTCCGCGCACGCCGGCCCGCCACAGTTGCCACAGCGCCAGCACCGCCAGGCCCAGCGCCAGCGGCATGAACAGCGCCAGCAGCAGGAACATCGACCAGGCCGCAGGCAGGACGTGGAAGCAGAGCATCATCAGCGCGCCAGGCACGAGGAACCAGCGCGTGCGCACCGGCGGCGTGCGCCCGGTCAGCTGCCAGACGAAGGGCAGCAACAGGCAGACGGCAACGAAGCGCAGCGTGTTCAGCGGCATCAGAAGGAAGTCGCCGAAGGCGCTGGCGATCAGCGGTGCCAGTGAGGTCAGCGCAAAGCTCAGCGAGATCGTCGCGCACAGCAGGTAGAGCTGGTCCTGGCGACGCGCGAGCCAGATCAGCAGCAGGATCGAACCGATCGCCAGCAGCGCCCCATCCATCAGGCGCGACAGGCCCACGACCAGAAAATGCGCGGTTTCGTAGTCGTCGCGCAGCCGGTTCTCCGGGCCGAAGAACACCGGGCCGACCGCGCCCTGACCCAGTCGCCCGCTCAGCACCACGCTGATTTCGTTGAAACCAGGCTGCAGCAGGCGCTCGGGCACAGTGGCGATCTGCGGGGCGCCCTGGCCCTGGCGCAACGAGGTTTCGGCCAGGGTGCTGTCCGCCATCGGCACGCCGTTGAGCGCGACCTGGATGCGCCCGGTGAACTGCGGCACGTACAGCGCGAACGGCCCGTCCCCGGTCCGATCATGCTCGAACCTGATCCGGTAGACGTGCTCGCACTCATCCCGCGAGTGGCAGTTCCTGGGCAGCCGCATCGGCACCGGCCCGAATTCCTCGCCGCCGTCGCCAACGGCGCGCCACGCGCTGTCGAAACGCTGCACCCCGACATCCTCGACGCGCGCACCGGTGTCCATCAGCGCGTTCAGCGCGAACAGCAGCAGCAGTGCCCCCAGCAGCAGCGTGCCCGAATACCTCCATGGCATGGGATTGGGTGCCGGCGCGACCGCGTTCGTTGTCGGCTCCGACACGCGATCTCCTGTTCCAGTCAGGGGCGGTCGATGATCGTTGTGACAGCACGTTCCCGCAAGCCATGCGCCGCCGCTTTGCCGCTGCTCGCGGCAACGGCGTGCCACAGATGCCGGCTGGTTCACACTTTCACCCATCGCTTCCGCTGCGCACAGGCGTTCGCCGCTGCAGGCCGCCATGTGAGGCGAAAGCTTGATGCACGGCAAAAACGCGGTGCGCGGCAGCCCGCGCGTAATGCGCAATCACCCGAAGCATCGACGCAGCATCCATGCGGCGCTGCGGCTTGGGCTTTGCCGCCACTTTGGGCACACTGCCGCGCTTTCCCCTGTTTCCAGGCCCTCACGCATGAGTTCAACCGCAGCCGCGCCGCGCGCCCGCTTCCCTCGCCAGATTCCCTACATCATCGGCAACGAGGGCTGCGAGCGCTTCAGCTTCTACGGGATGCGCAACATCCTGGTGCAGTTCCTGATCACATCCACCCTGCTGCAGCACATCCTCAGCGACGGGGAACGCGCGCTGGCGGCGAAGGACCTGATGCACAGCTTCATGATCGGGGTGTACTTCTTCCCGCTGCTGGGCGGCTGGCTGGCAGACCGGTTCTTCGGCAAGTACAACACCATCCTGTGGTTCTCGCTCATCTACTGCGCCGGTCACGCCTGCCTGGCGATGTTCGAGGACAGCCGCACGGGGTTCTTCACCGGGCTGGGCCTGATCGCGCTGGGCGCAGGCGGCATCAAGCCGCTGGTGGCTTCCTTCGTGGGCGACCAGTTCGACCAGTCGAACAAGCACCTGGCCAAGATCGTCTTCGACGGCTTCTACTGGATCATCAACTTCGGCTCGCTGTTCGCCTCCCTGTCGATGCCGCTGTTCCTCAAGCACTTCGGCCCCTCGGTGGCCTTCGGCATTCCCGGCGTGCTGATGTTCATCGCCACCTTCGTGTTCTGGCTGGGCCGCAAGCACTATGTGATGGTGCCGCCGGTGGGCAACTCCGATCCGCATTCCTTTTCCAAGGTCGTGCGCACCGCGCTCTTGGCGCGCGACGGCCGCGGCGCGCTCGGGCCGGGCTACTGGATTGCCGCGGCGGGCGTGCTGCTGGCGGCGGCTTCGTTCGCGCTGATGCCCACGCTGGGCTTCGTGATCTGCGCCTGCCTGGCGCTGGTGGCGATCCTGGCCGGCGTGGGCGGCGGCACCTGGCTGCAGCTCGACCGCGCCCGCGGCATCCACCCGGATACGGCGGTGGATGGGGTGCGCAGCGTGCTCAAGGTGCTGGTGATCTTCGCGCTCACCACGCCGTTCTTTTCGCTGTTCGACCAGAAAGCCTCGACCTGGGTGATCCAGGGCGAGGCGATGACCAAACCGGGCTGGTTCGTCTCCTCGCAGATGCAGGCGCTGAACCCGGCGCTGGTGATGATCCTGATCCCGTTCAACAACCTCGTGCTCTATCCGATGCTGCGCAAATTGGGCTGGGAACCGACCGCGCTGCGCCGGATGACGGCAGGCATCGCCTTCAGCGGCCTGGCGTGGATCGTGGTCGGCGGCATCCAGGTGATGATGGACGAGGGCAACGCGATGAGCATCGTCTGGCAGGTGCTGCCCTACGCGCTCCTCACCTTCGGCGAGGTGCTGGTTTCTGCCACCGGGCTGGAGTTCGCCTACAGCCAGGCACCGCAGGCGATGAAGGGCGTGGTGATGAGCTTCTGGAATCTCACCACCACCGTCGGCAACCTGTGGGTGCTGCTGTCCAACGCGGCGGTGCGCAACGATGCGGTCACCGGCCAGATCGCCCGCACCGGATTGAGCGAAACCGCGTTCCTGATGTTCTTCTTCGCCGTCTTCGCGCTGGTGGCCGCCCTCGTGTTCGGGCTGGTGGCGCGCAGGTATCGGGTGGTGGACAACTACCGCGCCGCGTAGCGGATCAGCGCGCCAGCCCGTCGAGCAATGGCAGGACGGTCGCCTCGCTGCCGTCTTCCGCGTGCCATGACTGCGGCGATGCCGCTTGCGGACCCACCGCCAGCGCCTCGATGCGCCCACCCCATCGCGCCACGCTCACGAGCTGCGCGATCGCGCCGTCCGCAGCGGTGAGGCGCGCGCCCACCGCCGGTTCGGCCGCCAGCAGGAAGCGCAGCGGCCCGCGCTTGGCCTGACCGAGGAAATGCGTGCGTGCGACGATTTCCTGGCCCGGATAGCAGCCCTTTTTCACGCTGAAGGCACCCAGGCGATCCAGACCCAGCATGTGCGGGGTGAAGGCGTCGGCACCGGCGGCATCCAGCCGCGGCAAGCCGTGGGCGATGTCGTCCATGCGCCAGCGCGCGCTGGCGTCGGCATCGACGGAAAACCCCGCCCGCGCGTTCGAGTACAGGCAAAGCGTTCGCGCGCCGGCTCCGCCCATGTCAAGCGCGATGCGCGCCCAGTCGCCCTGCGCGTCGCGCGCAAGGTCGGTGCGATTGCCGCGGGCATCGAATCCCCAGTGCGCCGGCGCGTCGAATCCGATCGCGGCCTGCGCCTCGGGCAGCGCGGTGATCTCGACCTTGCTGCGGAAGCGGAAACGCTGCAGCGCATCGGCGAACGATTCGGCGAAAACATCGGGCAGCCACAGCACCAGGCGCTGGGCATCGATCCGCACCAGCGCGAACAGCGCCAGCACCCGCCCCTTGGCGGACAGCCACAGGCTCCACTGCCAGTGCCCGTCGGCAAGCGACGCGGCATCGTTGGCGAACTGCGCCTGAGCAAAAGCCAGCGCATCGCGGCCTGAAAGCTGCAGCACGCCGCCGGTTTCCAGAAGATGGGGCAGGTTCAGCGCGGGTTCCGGCTTGATCATCATGGGGCGCGGTACTACTCTTTGTGCATTGCACGAACGGTTCGCCATGATAGGCCAAACCCCGCCAGCTCCCGAGCCAGCACCCACCCCGAACGAGCGGCTGACACAGGACGCGCCCGCGTCGCAGTCGCCCGAGGTTGGAGGCCGCGAGGGCCTTGATCCCACGCGCTATGGCGACTGGGAAATGAACGGACGTTGCATCGATTTCTGAGCCCGGCGTCGCCCGCCCGGGCGACGGCGGCGATTGGCTTTTTTCGTTTCCCGTCAACGAGAGCGTGTCCATGTCGCAACGCGAACGCCCCTTGTCACCCTTCATGCTGGGGTCGCTGTACCGCTGGCAGATCACATCGGTGATGTCGTTCCTGCACCGTGCGACGGGCGTTGCCCTGTCGGTCGGTGCCTTCCTGATGGCAGCCTGGCTGATCGCCGTCATGCGCGGCCCCGAGGCGTACGCGAGCTTCGCGGCGTGCATCGGCTCGCTGCCCGGTCGCCTCGTGCTGGCGGCCTTCGTCTTCGCGCTGGCATTCCACTTCTTCAACGGCATCCGGCACCTGGTGTGGGATGCCGGCGTGGGCTTCTCGATTCCCGGCCTCTACAAGGGCGGCTACATCGTGGTGGCGCTCACGACGCTTTTCACCCTGCTGGTGTGGTACTTCGGCTTCGCGGCGGGAGGTGCGGCATGATCTCCCGCGATCCGTTGCGCGATCCGCTGGCGAAGGCCCGCAACTGGGGTTCGGCCAAGAGCGGGGCCGAGCATTTCATCTGGCAGCGCATCACCGCCGTGGCGCTGGCCCTGCTCACGCCCTGGCTGGTGTGGCTGGTCATCACCCTGATGCCGGCCGATTACGCCACCGTGCGCGCCACCCTGGCCAATCCGGTCCACGGCGTGCTGATGATTTCCTTCCTCGTCGCGCTCTTCTGGCACCTGCGCATGGGCCTGCAGGTGGTAATCGACGACTACGTCCACCGCCACGGACTCAACGTGGTTGTGCAGCTTCTGGTGCTGTTCGCCTGTTCGCTGGGCGCACTGGCTTCCATCGTGGCCGTCGGCCGCATCGTCCTTTCCGCCTGAGCCTTCCATGTCCGCATACAAAATCATCCATCACGAGTTCGACGTCGTGGTCGTCGGTGCCGGCGGTGCCGGGCTGCGCGCCACTTTCGGCATGGCCGAGAAAGGCCTCAACGTCGCCTGCATCAGCAAGCTCTTCCCCACCCGCTCGCACACCGTGGCCGCGCAGGGCGGCATCGCCGGCGCGCTGGGCAACATGAGCGACGACGACTGGCGCTACCACTTCTACGACACCATCAAGGGCTCGGACTGGCTGGGCGACCAGGACGCCATCGAGTACATGTGCCGCGAGGCGATTCCGGCGATCTACGAGCTGGAGCACTACGGCGTGCCGTTCTCGCGCACCGAGGAAGGCAAGATCTACCAGCGCCCCTTCGGCGGCATGACCACCCAGTTCGGCGAAGGCCCGCCGGCGCAGCGCACCTGCGCGGCCGCCGACCGCACCGGCCACGCCATGCTGCACACGCTCTATCAGCAGGCGCTGGCGCACGATGCGCGCTTTTTCATCGAGTTCTTCGCGCTCGACCTCCTGATGGATGACGACGGCATCTGTCGCGGCGTGATCGCGCTGGAGCTGGCCACCGGCGACATCCACGTGTTCCACGCCCAGGGCGTGGTGCTGGCCACGGGCGGCTACGGCCGCATCTACTTCAGCTGCACCTCGGCGCACACCTGCACCGGCGACGGCGGTGGCATGGCGCTGCGCGCCGGGCTGGCGCTGCAGGACATGGAATTCGTGCAGTTCCACCCCACCGGCATCTATGGTGCCGGCTGCCTGATTACCGAAGGGGTGCGCGGCGAAGGCGGCATCCTGCGCAACGCCAGCGGCGAGCGCTTCATGGAGCGCTACGCCCCGCACGTGAAGGACCTGGCCTCGCGCGACGTGGTCAGCCGCGCCATGACCATCGAAATCCGCGAGGGCCGCGGCGTGGGCGAGCACAAGGACCACATCCTGCTCGACCTCACCCACCTGGGGCCGGAGGTCATCCACGAGCGCCTGCCCGGCATCGCGGAAAGCGCGCGCATCTTCGCCGGCGTGGACGTGGAGAAGCAGCCGATCCCGGTGCTGCCCACGGCCCACTACAACATGGGCGGCATTCCCACCAACCGCCACGGCGAAGTGGTGCAGCCGCGCGCCGGCAACCCCGACGCGGTGGTACCGGGCCTGTACGCGGTGGGCGAAGCCGGCTGCGTCTCGGTGCACGGTGCCAACCGCCTCGGCTCCAACTCCCTGCTCGACCTCGTGGTGTTCGGCCGCGCCGTGGCCAATCGCTGTGAAGAAACCCTGGTCAAGTTCGGCAAGCCCAAGCTGGCCTCGCAGGCCAGCATCGACAAGGCGCTCTCGCGCTTCGACGCGATCCGCCACGCCAAGGGCTCGCGCCCGACCGCGGAGATCCGCCTCGACATGCAGCGCACCATGCAATCCGACGCGGCGGTATTCCGCACCCAAAGCACCCTGCAGGAGGGTGTCGAGCGCATCGGCAAGGTGCACGCCAGCTTCAAGGATGTGCACGTCACCGACCGCTCGCTGATCTGGAACACCGACCTCATGGAAACCCTGGAGCTGGAGAACCTCCTCTCGCAGGCCGTGGTCACGATGAGTTCGGCCTTGAACCGCACCGAATCACGCGGCGCGCACGCGCGCGAGGACTATCCCGAGCGCGACGACGCCAACTGGCTCAAGCACACCTGCTCCTGGCTCGACGCCGACGGCACGGTGCGCTTCGACTACCGCCCGGTTCACATGTACACGCTCAGCAGCGACGTGGACGTCGTCCCGCCGAAGAAGCGCGTGTATTGATGGCGGGAATCGGGAGTCGGGAATCGGGAATCGAAAAAGCCTGAACCCCGCCTCCCCGTCCCACCATCCTCCATTCACGATTCCCGGATCCGAAACCATGGCCGACTTCCGACTTCCCAGAAACTCCCGCGTCCAGAAGGGCAAGCACTACCCGGTGGAGAACCCCAAGGGCCCGGTGCGCACCTTCAAGATCTACCGCTGGAGTCCGGACGACGACGCCAACCCGCGTACCGACACCTACGAGGTGGATCTGGGCAGCTGCGGGCCGATGGTTCTGGATGCGCTGATCAAGATCAAGAACGAGGTCGATCCGACGCTCACCTTCCGCCGCTCCTGCCGCGAAGGCATCTGCGGTTCGTGCGCGATGAACATCGACGGCACCAACACCCTGGCCTGCACGCGCGAGATCGCCGACTGCGCCAAGGAAGAGGTCCCGCTCTACCCGCTGCCGCACATGCCGGTGGTCAAGGATCTGGTCCCCGACCTCACTCACTTCTACGCCCAATACGCCTCGATCCGTCCCTGGGTCCGCACCCAGAGTCCGACGCCGACCAAGGAGCGACTGCAGTCCCCGGCCGACCGCAAAAAACTCGACGGACTCTACGAGTGCATCCTGTGCGCCTGCTGCTCCACCGCCTGCCCGAGCTACTGGTGGAACGGCGACCGCTACCTCGGTCCGGCCATCCTGCTGCAGGCCTACCGCTGGATCATCGATTCGCGCGACGAGGACACCGGCGCGCGTCTGGACGAGCTGGAAGACCCGTTCAAGCTCTACCGCTGCCATACCATCATGAACTGCACCCGCACCTGCCCCAAGGGCCTGAACCCGGCCAAGGCGATCGCGGAAATCAAGAAGCTCATCGTGGAGCGTCGCGGCGTCTGAGCCGCGACGCCCGATCCTCGTGAGCGACGAATCCGAACTGTTCTCCCGCATCCGCTGGCGCAGCCGACGCGGGATGATGGAGTTGGACCTCCTGCTGCGCCGCTACCTCGACCAGCGCTGGTCGCAGGCCGATGCCGCCGAGCGCGCCAGCTATGTCCGCCTGCTGGAGTGCGAGGACACCCGCCTGTGGCCTTGGCTGCTGGGCCGCGAGCGGCCGGAAGACCCTGAGCTCGATGCGCTGATCCAGCGGATGCGGGCGCTGCCGGTGTCCTGAGCCGGAGGTCTGGCGCTTCGCAGGTTTGACCTGCCCTGTGTGGTTTTTTTGCTTCTGACTGTGCGTGGTCGCAGGATTTCGCCATCCCCGGCGGCCGCCGAGGCGGTCGAAACCCTGCGACAGTACCCAAGCGCAGGCGAAAGAAGCCGCGCGCCAGGCAAAAACCCGCCGACACCGCCCCTCACCGCGGCATCAACAGCGCCTCGTCCGCAAAGATCGCCACATGCGGCACTCCGTCGGCACCGATCCAGCCGCGGTACATGCCCTCGGTATTGAACGGAAACGCCACCGTGCCATCGGCGGCCAGGGCGATCGCGCCACCGTCGCCGCCGGCTTCAACGATGACTTTGTTGATCACCGCATCGGCCGCGCGCTGCAGCGACTGGCCGGCATAGGCCATGCGCGCGCAGATATCGTGCGCGGCGGCATGGCGGATGTAGAACTCGCCCCAGCCGGTGCCCGATACCGCGCAGCGCGCGTCAGCCCAGGTGCCCGCGCCGATGATGGGGGAGTCGCCCACGCGGCCGTAACGCTTGTTGGTCATGCCGCCGGTCGAGGTGCCTGCTGCCAGGTGACCTGTGGCATCCAGTGCGAGCGCACCCACGGTGCCGAAATAGGCCTTGCCGGGAAGCTTGATCGGCGCTTCGCCGCGTGCGGTCGATTCAGTCTCGGCCTTCAGTGCGCGCTGCAGCTGTTCCCAGCGCTTCTCGGTGCGGAACCAGGAAGGATCGACCAGTTCGATGCCCTGCTCGGCCGCGAACCTCTCCGCGCCTTCGCCCACCATCATCACGTGGCGCGAGTGGTCCATGATGGCGCGCGCCAGCTGGATGGGGTTTTTCACCCGATGCAGACCGGCCGCCGCACCGGCCTTGCCGCTGGCACCGTCCATGATCGAGGTGTCCAGTTCGTTGCGGCCATCGTGGGTGAACACCGCACCGCGCGCGGCGTTGAACTGCGGCGCGTCTTCCAGAACGGTGATGGCGGCGGTGACGGCATCGAGCGCCGCCGCACCCTCGCGCAGGCGCGCGTGACCCGCGCGCAGGGCCGCCTCGAGCGCGGCGCGCGCCGCGGCGGCGTCCTCCGGCGACAGGTCGCCCTTTTCCACACCCGCGCCACCGTGGATGGCGAGCAGCGGCTGGTCGAGCGCCATCAGGATGCCGCGATCGACCGCGTAGTGGCGGCGGAAAGATGGGCGCTCCACCCGCGCGGAGGGCAGGTGCAGCAGCGAATCCGGCCCCACGCCGATCACCTCGACGCGCGGCAGGTGCAGGGGATCGTCCTCGGCGGTTTCGGGGAAGCCGCCCAGCACCAGGCTCGCACCCGCGCCCGGTGCCGTCGCATGCACGCGCGCGCTGCCGTCGCCCTCCACCACCACGGCGGCATCCTCGTCCACGCCCAGGCCGCGGATCGGCTTTCCAGCGATCCGCTCGGCCTTGGCGATGAAGGCGAACAGGCGACCCAGGCGATTGCGTTCGGAAAAATGCGTGTCGGTGACGAATCCGTGCAGCGCGGCGATATGGAGAAAACCGCTTTCGATGGTGTTTTCCGCGCCGTGCGGATCGGCCAGCGCATTGGGGCTGATGAGGCTGCCTCCGTCCATCGCGCCGTAGAGGTATTCGCCCAGGATCGCCAGCCCGGCGCTGGTGCCGCCCAGCGGCTTGCCGGCGCGGACGTGGGCGTCCAGCGTTTCGGCCACGGGCGTGCCGCGCCAGTAGCGCACGTAGCGCGACTGGTCGCCTCCGGCGATGAAGATGCCGTCGGCACGCCGGAGGCGTTTGAGAATGGCTTTGTCGAAGGCGGCTTCCCGATCATGGAACACGAACGTTTCCACCGAGGCGATGCCGCCGACCTCGTTGAAGAACTCTTCGCCGATCTCGCCACCCTGCGAGGCGCGCAGCACCACGATGTGGCCGTGGCCGGCCTTGCCCATGAACCAGCGCAGCGCCTCGAGATTGCGGTCGCCGCCGCCCATCAGCAGCAGGCCCGGTTCCACCGCACCGGGCGTGCGGGCGCGCAGGTCGCCGATGACGTGGTGATCGAACCGCCCCGCCGCCAGCGCCTGCCCCGCCAAGAGCAGGCAGATGAAACCCAAAGCCAGATGCGTCGCAAACCGGAGGCCAGCTTTTTGCATGTGCATGTTTCCCATCGGACGGGTTCCGCCACGATGGCGGCTCGTCCAATGTAGACGAATCGCCCGTCCGATTCCCCCATGCCGCGGCACCATCGCTCTGCGCTAGAGTGCCCGCATGCTCAATGACCTTGACCGCTGGTTTGCCTCCGAGGTGCTCGTGCACGAGCCGGCGCTCATGCACTTCCTGCTCCGGCGATGGAACCAGCGCGACGAGGTCGCGGACCTGCGCCAGGAAATCTACGTGCGCGTCTACGAAGCGGCGCTGCGCGAGCGCCCGCTGTCCCCGCGCGCCTTCCTTTTCACCACCGCGCGCAATCTGATGGCCGACCGGATCCGGCGGCAGAAGGTGGTGTCGATCGAGGCGATGGGTGATTTGGAATCTTCGAACGTCTACCTGATCGAGGACGTCTCGCCCGAACGCTGGGCGGGCGGTCGCCAGCTGCTCAGGCGACTGGCCGAAGCCTTCGACGCCCTGCCCGACCGCTGCCGCGAGGTGGTGTGGCTGCGCCGGGTGGAGGAACTGCCGCAAAAGGACGTCGCCCGCCATCTGGGCATCGCCGAGAAAACCGTGGAAAAACACCTTGCCAAGGGAATGCGCCTGCTTGCCGACCGCCTCTACGGCAGTGCGGCAGGGCGCGAAACGCCCGGAGCGAGCCAGCGGGAGGCGCGGCATGACCAGCACGGCGGAGACTGAGCGCGAGGCATCGCGCTGGCTCGCGCAGCGCGAATCGGGCCGCTGGACTGCGCGCGAGGAGGCGCAGCTGCGCGCCTGGCTGCAGGAATCCACCGCACATCGGATTGCCTTCCTGCGCCTGCAGGAAGCCTGGAGCGAGGCCGCTCGCCTGCGCGCGCTGGGGGCGGGAATCCCGTCGGGCCACGTTCCCGAACGCGGCAATTGGCACGAGTACGGTGCCGCGCCGGCCGGTGATGGCGTCATGCCGCCGTTCCCGCCGGACCTGCGCGGTATCCACATGACCTACCACCGCCCGGACGACGGCGGCGGCGGCTGGAGGCGCGGCATCGCGGCGATGCTGGTGCTGGCGGCCGTCGGCGTCGCCGGCGTCCTCGGCTGGCAGGCCGGAGGTCGGCATCACGCGCTGTTCGCCAGTAGTCTGGGACAGGTCGAATCGGTCGCGCTGGCCGACGGCACACGGGTGACCCTGAGCAGCGACAGCCGCATCGAGGTGACCATGAAGCGCCGCCGCCGCAGCGTGCGGCTGCTGCAGGGCGAAGCGATCTTCACCGTGGCCCACGACCCGGCCCGGCCCTTCGTGGTGGCGCTGGATGCCACCCGCATCACCGCCGTCGGTACCCGCTTCTCGGTGCGTCGCGCCGGCCCGGACGCGCGGGTGGTGGTGACCGAAGGCCGCGTCAGATTCGAACGCGATGCCGACGGCAACGGCATCGCGCCGCCCGTAACCCTGCTCTCGGCCGGCCACGTCGCCTTCGCCGACGGCGCGGGCGTACGGATCGAATCCATGACGCCGGCCGAGGCCGAGCGCCTGCTGGAATGGCGCAGCGGCTACCTCGGCTTCGACGATACCTCGCTCGCCAACGCCGCCGCCGAATTCAACCGCTTCAACCTGCGCAAACTGGAGCTGGCCGACGCCCGCGTGGCGGACCTCCGGATCGGCGGAAACTTCCGCTGGGACAATCTCGAGGGTTTCATCCACCTGCTGGAGCGCGGTTTTCCGGTACGGGCCGAGCGCCTGCCCGACCGCATCGTCCTGCACTCGCTTTGAAGCGATGCCGACGCGCGGGGCGGGATCGGCATCGCTTGTTCGTCATCCCTCCTGAAAGGCGCCGCCCCGAGCGCCTCACTGGGGAAAACATCATGCGCTATCCGATCCGACACCTGCTCCTGAGCCTGGCCTGCTCCGCCGCGCTGGCGGCCCAGGCGCAAACGCCGCCCGGCCCGTTCGACGTGCCTGCCGGCGATCTGGCGACGGCCCTCAACGCGCTGGCGCGGCAGTCGGACCTGCAGCTGGTCTACCGTGCCGAGCAGGTGCGCGGACACCGGACCGGCGGCGCGCGCGGTGCCGCCAGCGCCGACCAGGCGCTGCAACAGCTGCTTGCAGGCAGCGGGCTGCGGGCGAATCGGGATGACTCCGGCGCGGTGCTGGTCCTGGCCGGCGCGCCCGCATCCGATAGCCGTTCCGCCGAGGCCGCGGTCCAGATCGACACGCCCGCACCGCCGCCCGCGCCGGTGCAGGAGGAACCGGAAACCCTGGAGACCATCCAGGTCACTGGCTCGCGCATCCCGCGCGCGCAGGTCGAAGGTCCGGCCCCGATTTCGGTAGTCACGGCGCAGGAAATCAAGGCCAGCGGCTTCACCACCATCCCCGACCTCCTGCGCTCGCTCACCGTCAACGGCGGCGAAACCCAGAGCCAGCAATCGGCCGGCGGTGCCGATTTTTCGCCCGGTGCCCAGCAGGTCGACCTGCGCGGCCTCGGCCCGAACCATACCCTGGTGCTGGTCAACGGTCGCCGCATCGCCGACTTTCCCCTGCCCTTCCAGGGCCGCAGCAATTTCACCGACATCTCCAGCATCCCGCTGGGCATGATCGACCGGGTGGAGATTCTCACCGGAAGCGCCTCGGCCATCTACGGCTCGGACGCCATTTCCGGCGTGGTCAACTTCATCCTGAAGAAGCAGGCCGACGGCACCACGATCGACTACCGCTACGGCTGGACAGAGGAAGGCGGCGGGCAGTCGAGCGTGCTGAACCTCTCCAGCGGTTTTTCCCGCGGCAACTTCAACCTGGTCGCCGGGCTGGAATACCGCGACCAGCGCCCGCTCTGGGGTTACCAGCGCGAGCAGCAGGATTCGAGCGCCGATGCGCCCAACCCCGCGCGCTACGGCTACCCGCCGCGCGACTTTTTGATCACCGACTGGTGGGACGACTACCTCGACCCGGGCGAGGACACCTGCGCCGCGCTCTCGCACCTCAACGGCGGCACGATGGGCTACGCCTATCGGCGCAACTACGGCAACTACTGCGGCAGCGAGCGCGGCGTGGCCTATCGCACCATGATCAGCGAGCGGCGCGGTGCCAACGGCTATGCCTCGATGAGCTATCAACTGGGCAACGGCAGCGAGTGGTTCGCCGACGTGCAGGCCGGCCACCACAAGGTGTCCCTGTTCCGCGCGCCGCGCACCTGGTCGCTGATGATGCCCGACGGCAACGAGGAGGGATATTTCTACAACCAGGCCACCGAGCAGATCGAGTACTGGCAGCGCCGCTTCACCCTGGAGGAAATGGGCGGCCTCGACAGCGGCATGGTCGACACCACCCAGGACACCTTCGGCCTGACCACCGGCTTCAAAGGCATCCTCCGGGGCAACTGGGATTACGAGGCGGCCTTCAGCCATTCGCAGTACAAGGCCAGGATCAGCTGGCCGCAGATCGTGGCCGCGAGCGCCAACCGGCTGTTCCTGGGCGAGCAGCAGCCGGGCAGCCACACCTGGCGCGGCGACGAATACCCCATCTTCAATGCCGATCCGAACCGCCTCTACACCCCGCTGAGCCGGAGCGAGTACGACAGCATTTTCGCCTACACCACCTACCATCCGCAGTCCGACAGCCAGACCCTCTCCTTCACCCTGACCCAGGCCGAACTGTTCGAACTGCGCGGCGGCGCGGCGGGCTTCTCGGCGACGGCAGAAGTGGGACACCAGGGCTATGACCTGAAGCCCGATCCGCTGGCGACGCAGTACTACTACTACAGCTGGAAGGATTCCGACGGCAAGGGCAGCCGCAACCGCTGGGCGGTCGCCGGCGAACTGCGCATGCCCGTGCTCGATACCCTCAGCCTCAGCGTCGCCGGCCGCCAGGACCAGTACCGCTTCGCGGGACGCAGCCCCGGCAAGTTCACCTGGAGCACCGGCCTGGAGTGGCGCCCGCTCGACAGCCTGCTGGTCCGCGGCTCCTACGGCACCGCCTTCCGCGCGCCCGACCTGCACTACGTCTTCGCCGGCCCGGGCAACGATGAAACCTCGGTCATCGACTACTACCGCTGCGCCAGCGAGGAGCCTGACGAGAGCATCGAGGACTGCAGCTACAGCGACGAGGGCATCATCCGCAGCCGCACTGGCAGCAAGGATCTCGAGCCCGAGACCAGCACGTCGTGGACAATGGGCCTGGTGTGGTCGCCGACCTCGTTCCTGGACCTCTCGCTCGACTGGTTCGACATCGACATGCGCGATCAGGTCCAGGACATGCGCGCCAACGACGTGATGCGCTGGGAGCGGGACTGCCGCCTCGGCAATGCCGGCGGCAGCCCGGAAACCTGCGCCGACATGCTGTCGCGCATCACCCGCACCGCGGGCGGCGCGATCTACGGCGTCCACGTCAACCCCGTCAACGTCGCGCGCGAGACCACCAGCGGCGCGGACGCCAGCGCCAACGTCCGCTGGGACAGCCCCATCGGCACCTTCCGCCTCAGTGCCCAGCACACCTGGGTGGACCGCCACGAGATCCGGCTCTATTCCGACGCCCCGGTGATCGACATGTTCGCGGTGAACAGCGGCTACGACATCCCGCGCACCAAGAGCAGCGTGCGCCTGTCCTGGTCGCGCAGCGCATGGGCGGCGTCGGTCCAGGGCACCCGCATCGGCCGCCTGCCCAACGGGTGGTCGTACGATCAGGTGTGGGAAGACGGCGATCCGGGCCCGACGATCCCTGCGACGTGGCGCTACAACGGCAACCTGCAGTACGCCTTCACCGGTCGTTCGCAGCTATCGCTGACCGTGGTCAACCTGTTCGACAAGATGCCGCCGGTCGACCCAACCTACACCAGCTATCCGTACTACGACATCTCCTGGTTCGACACCCAGGGCCGCAGCTTCTACCTGCAGTACACCCACAGGTTCGGCGGCGGCGAACTGTGATGAGCGCGCGGCGGAGGGCCATTGCGGCCCTCCGTCGCGAGCCGGACCTCTTGAGTGATGAACGATCCGACACACGCTTCCGGCACGGCTGCGCCGTAGCCTTGGCCGAGTGCGTCTCGCTCACTCCAAGGGAAAACGTGCATCCTCTGCCGTGGCTCTCAGGACGGGGGCCGGCGATTCGAAGGAGTCGGCGAACACGGACTCGCCGTCGCGGAACAGCAGGCGCGTCAGCGTGACGTCGTCGTCGGTCGCATTCCAGCGCCGCGTACCGACCAGCATGATGGACTGCGGATCGACCAGCAGACTGGCACCGGTGGTCCGGGGCGTTTCGTCGGTGGCGGCTCCGAAGCCGAAGTCGTGCCAGGCCAGCATTTCCCGACCGTTGGCGGTAAACCAGCCGAGCGCCTGACGGGTCGGTGTTGCCGCAGCGCCATCCAGGCGGTGATCCATCGCCACGACCAGCTCACCCGTGTCGGGGCGCTCGGCGAGGGCGGTGGGAACCGCCTGACCCAGCGTGGACTCCAGACCCATGTACGCCGCGAACAGTCCGCCGTCGTTGAAGCCGGCATCCCAGCTCCCGTCCACGTTGAGGCGTCCGAGCATCAGCTGTCGATTGAGGGCTGCGTCCGTAGTCCAGCCGCCGACGGCGAGCTTGCCGTTGGCCAGCACACGGATGGCGGTCACCGCGTCGGAGCAGTCCGTGCTGCAATTGCCAAAGCTGAGGTCGGCATAGCGCACTGCGATCGGCGCACCGGTCATGGCATTTACGTCGATGACGTATCCGGTCTTGTCGAGCGGATCGTTGACCCACAGGTCACCGGCAAAATACAGGCGCGTCTGCGCATCGGGATCGTTCGTCAGGGCTGCGTCATTGACATGAATGCGAACCTGATCGGTCGGCAGGTGCCAGCCGACAACCTGCCGCCCGCCGATTCCAAATCCCGCGTACAGCGCGCCGGTAGCGCGGTATAGCGAGGCCATCACCGGCGCATCACGAATATCGTTCAACTCGGCCACGCCGATCAGGATCAGGCCGATGTTCGGGCGCACCACGACGCGCCGGGCGTAGTCGTTGCTGCCTCCACCGAGGTCGAAGCCGACGAAGGCGGTGCCGGCGCTACCGAATCCCGCGCAGGTGCCGCCGCCCGGAACGCTCTGGATATCGACGCAGGTCACCGCGAAGTCACGATCAGATCCGGGCAGGAGCGGACTCTTGCCGCTGCCGGCGAAATAGAACTTGCCGGTAGCCTCATCCATCACCGCATCGGCGATGTCCTTCAGCGGCGTCGGGATCAGCCAGATGCCGTCCTGGGTGCCGTTCGGGCGCACCCGAATCACCGCGGCATCCCAGTAGCCCGATTGGGCCTTGTGCCTGGCCAGGACGTACCAGCCCGCGCCACCGAGAGAATGGACGCGCAGGCCATTGCCGATCAGCGCGTCCGGGTAGTCGAGAAAAAAGAGCGCCGTGCCGCCGCTGCCGAACGCAGGATCGGGGTCGAGCGCCGGCCCCAGGCTGCTGCCCTGCGGCTCGCTGGCGTGCGCTTCCCACGGCACCGCCTGCGCCGCCACCTGCGGCACGGCCAATCCCGCGCCGGCAATCAGCAATATCGAGACGAGAAAGAATGTGCGCATGACCTGCCCTCCCCCTGAATCTGTCCGGCTTCGGGGGCCACACTAGGCGGCTTGTGGAACTGCCGCTACCGGCAATTGCCGGTAGGCGTGCCGTTCAGTCGGAGGCGTTCGACATGGTCATGCGCGCGATGCCCCCGAGCAGGGCGACCAGTTCGGCCTGGCGGTGGCAGCCGGTCTTGTGGAAGACCTGCTCCAGATAGGAGCGCGCCGTGCTCAGCCGGATGCCGCACTGCATCGCGGCTACGGCGAGCGTTGCGCCGGTGGCGAGCTTCGCCGCGAGCTGGCTTTCGGCCGCAGACAGGTCGTAGAGCGTGCACAGGAGGTGCGTTTCCGGGGCGCGCGCATCGGCACCCGGAACATGGATGGTGAGCAGCCACAGACCACCGCCGAACAGTTCGCGCGCTTCGCCTGGCAAGGGGATGAGGTGGACAACGCGACGCGGCCTGGCCGGAGCCGCGGGCAAGACAATGGGGCGCAGCCCGGTTTCCTTGCGCAGGATCGACTCCAGCAGCGCATCGCCTGCGGCATCGCCGAGCTTGATCCGTCCATCCGCTCGCAGGCTGATCCATCCGTTCCATCCGCCCGATGGCGGTGGGTTGGAATCGAGCAGCCGACCATGGCGGTCGAGCAGGACGGCGGACAGGCCAAAGGCCACCAGTCCGTCCAGTGCACCGCGCGCCCGCGCCTGCGAAAGGCCGCATGCAATTCGCCCGGCCTGTGCCAGGTGCCCCCACAGCGGCGACAGGCGCGCCAGCTGATCAGCGGGATGTCGGCCGGCCCCGACATCGCGCTCCAGCGTCAAAATCATCGTGCTGCCGCTCGGCAGGGGAATGGCCATCCCCACCTGCCACGACAGCCCGAGGCGCAGGAAGGCGCGGTAGACCGCGTCGGCCTCCAGCTCGTGGCGCGACATCAGATCGTTGACGCAGTGAAAGCGCCCGCCTCCGGAGTCTTGCGAGAGCAGGTGATCCGCACTGCGCTGCGGCGCTCTCCAGGCATCGGTACCGGACAACTCCTGCATCAGCGCCTGCGTGCGCGCAGTCGTTTGCCAGAGCGGCGGGCTTCGCCCATCGGCAACCAGCAGGGAGCTGCTGGCCGACCCGGAAATCCGGCACAGGGCCTCAAGCACGACCAGCCAGCGATCGGGCAGAAGTGCGGCCTGGTACATCGACTCGATCAGGACAGACAGTGGCATCGCGACTCTCCCGACAGCCATCGTCAAATTACGCGGGCGGGACGTCGTGAGTCCGGCACGCGGGTTCCGCAACGGCCAGAATAGCGTGCAATGGGAGCCTCGATGAAATGAGCAAAATGGCCGGACAAAATGCGACACCCGGCACGCTTAGCCACGCAGCCTGAAAGTATCCGACTCATTGGAGGCGATCACTGAAGCACAGGGACGGCGGTCCGTCCTTCGGCCTTTTCCTGAACCCACGGCAATTGCCGCAACCGCGCCCATCGCGTACAATGCTTCGGCTTTGCCGGGCAAACCCTGCCCTGCGCCGTCCACGCCGTACGTCAGCGGCGAATACACACGCGCGGCCATCGTCCGTTCCGGGGTGCCCTTCGGGGTTCGGCAACGGCACCGCGCGGAGGCCCAACCCCGGAATCGTGGCGCACCTGCCCAATCGGCCCGCGCCAGGCCCGCACGGCTCTCTTCGACAGCCACCGTGCGGCGAGCGGTTCCACCTTCAGGAGTTGCAAACCATGGCACAGATCACCATGCGTCAGATGCTGGAAGCCGGCGTCCACTTCGGCCACCAGACCCGCTACTGGAATCCCAAGATGGCACCGTACATCTTCGGCGCGCGCGGCAAGATCCACATCATCAACCTGGAAAAGACGGTTCCGCTGTTCAACGACGCGATGAACTTCGTTTCCGGCATGGCGCAAAAGCGCGGCACCATCATGTTCGTCGGCACCAAGCGCTCGGCGCGCGATGCCATCGCCGAGGAAGCGGCGCGCTGCGGCATGCCCTACGTGTCGGCGCGCTGGCTGGGCGGCATGCTCACCAACTTCCGCACCGTCAAGCAGTCCGTCGCCCGCCTCAAGGAGCTGGAAGCGGCCGAGACCGATGGCACTTTCGCCAAGCTGGTCAAGCACGAAGTGCTGAGCCTGCAGCGCGAGCGCGAGAAGCTCGAGAAGTCGCTGGGCGGCATCAAGAACATGAACGGCCTGCCTGACGCGCTGTTCGTGGTCGACATCGGCCACGAGAACATCGCGGTCGAGGAAGCCCGCAAGCTCGGCATCCCGGTGGTGGCCGTGGTCGACACCAACTACGACCCGAACCTGGTCGACTACGCCATCCCCGGCAACGACGACGCCATCCGCGCCGTGCAGCTGTACGCCCGCGCCGTCGCCGACGCGGTGCTGGAAGGCAAGTCCGCCGCGCCGATCATGGCGTCTGCCGGCGACGACGAGTTCATCGAACTCGACGAGCAGGGCAACCCGATCGTCAAGGAAGACGCCGAAGCGAAGAAGGCACCGCGCCGCGCGCCCGCCAAGAAGGCACCGGCCAAGCGCGCTCCGCGCGCCGACAAGGGCGCAGCCGCCGAATAATCGGCCCCGCCCAACGGCCGCCGGCCCGAGGCGGGCGGCCAACACTCCCGCGCGCGATCGCCCCGGCGGCGCGCGCCCCACGTTTCTGGAACACACCGAGGTAACCATGGAAATCACCGCCGCCCTGGTCAAGGAACTGCGCGAGCGCTCCGGCGCCGGCATGATGGAATGCAAGAAGGCGCTGACCGAGCACAACGGCGACATCGACGCCGCGATGGAGCACCTGCGCAAGACCGGCCTGGCCAAGGCCGACAAGAAGGCTGACCGCGTCGCCGCCGAAGGCCGCATCGCGATGGCCATCGACGGTGCCCGCGCCGTGCTGGTCGAGGTCAACTCCGAGACCGATTTCGTGGCCAAGGACGAGAACTTCGTGAAGTTCGTCGACGCCATCACCCAGGCAGCGCTGGCCAGCGCTGCCGCCGACGCCGAGGCGCTCAAGGCGGTCAAGCTCGCCGACGGCGCGACGATCGAGGAATCCCGCGCCGCGCTGATCGCCAAGGTCGGCGAGAACGTGCAGGTCCGCCGCCTCGCCGCGCTGGCCAGCGGCCAGAACGTGGGTGGCTACGTCCACGGCGGCCGCATCGGCGTGCTGGTGAACGTCAAGGGCGGCTCGCCCGAGCTGGCCAAGGGTCTGGCGATGCACATCGCCGCGATGAATCCGCAGTACCTGACCGCGGCCGATGCCCCCGCCGAGTTCGTGGCCAAGGAAAAGGAAATCGCGCTCGCCCAGATGAGCGAGAAGGACCGCGCCAAGCCGGCGGAAATCCAGGAGAAGATGATCTCCGGCAAGCTCAACAAGACGCTCGCGGAAATCAGCCTGACCGGCCAGGCCTACGTGCTCGATACCGACATCAGCGTCGCCCAGGCGCTGGCCAAGGAAGGGGCCGAAGTGCTCTCGTTCCAGCGCCTGGTCGTGGGCGAAGGCATCGAGAAGAAGGAAGACGACTTCGCGGCCGAAGTGATGAAGCAGGCTGGCCTGGCCTGATCCTCACGCACAGCGTCCGATCCGGAAGAAGCCGCGGGAAACCGCGGCTTTTTTATTGCGTGGCCGCCACCGGGTCCGCGTCACCGGACGTCCGCATCGGCATCCATTCCCGCGCGTCGCGCACGACACCTTGGGCCCGAGCGAGCGCGGGACCCGCCCCGGCGCACCGGAAAGGCCGGATCATCGACAGGTCCGCGCCGGGCGATGGCCATCAAGACGCCTGCCCTTCGGACATCTTGATTGCGCGCCTTTCTCCCCTGTAGAATGGGCGGCTCGAAGATTCGGGGTGTAGCTCAGCCTGGTAGAGCGCTACGTTCGGGACGTAGAAGTCGCAGGTTCAAATCCTGTCTCCCCGACCATCAAACCGACGGTTTGCAAAAGGCCCGCCCAGCGCGGGCTTTTTCGTGGGCGCATGGGCATGCCAACCAGGCGCACGCGCACCGCGATGCACGCATGACGGGCACCAAACCTCGACAAGCAATGTGCGCCGGCTTTCTCAACGCGCTCCAAACCGCCGGCCGCGCGTGCGGGAGTCGCGCGGCAGCGTGCTCTATTCGGCGCGAACGTCGCGCGCCAGGATGGCCTCGCCATCCACGCGCTGGATGCGCTGGAAGATTTCTTCCCGATGTACCGACACATCCTTGGGGGCGCTGATCCCGACGCGCACCTGGTTGCCCTTCACCCCGAGGACGGTCACGGTGACCTGCTCTCCGATCATGAGGGTCTCGCCTACCCGGCGGGTAAGAATCAACATGTTGCATTCGCTCCTTCGATGCCCAACCCACCGCGGCGGGTTGCCCACTGTGCGGCATCGCGGGGCGATGCTGCCGATCCTTGGCACGCACCTGAATGGTGCATGAAACTGGCCAGATACTAGCGCAGCCGCGTCAACTTCTGCAAACGCACCGGAGCGGGCGAATTCGCTGGCCCGAACCTCGCCCGGATGAGAGGCAATCGCGCTCCCTCGTCAACCCTGGAAGCGCTCCTGCACGAAGCGCGCGACCTCGCCCAGCGCCACCGGCAGGCGGGCGTCGTCCTCGCCGCCGCCCTGCGCCATGTCGGCGCGGCCACCGCCCTTGCCGTCGATCCTCGCGGCGACGAAGGCCACGACGTCGCCGGCCTTGACCTGCTCCAGCGCCCTGCCCTGCACGCCGGCCACCAGCGCGGCCTTGGTGCCATCACCCGACGCCAGAATGATCACGGCGTCCGGCAGCTTTTGCTTGAGGCTGTCCACGCTCTCTCGCAGCGCCTTGGCGTCCATGTTCTCCAGGCGCGCGGCCACGACGCGGACATCGCCCACCCGGACCGCGGACGCGGCGAGATCGGCGGCCGCGCCGGCGGCAGCACGGGCCTTGAGCGACTCCAGCTCCTTCTCGGCCTTCTTCTGGCGATCGAACAGCTGGCGCAGCTTCTCCACCACGTCGCCGCGGCTTCCACCCAGCAGCTCGCTCACCGCGTCCAGCTGCCCGGCTTCGTGGGCGATGTGATCCAGCGCGCCCTGGCCGGTCACCGCCTCGATGCGGCGAACGCCGGCGGCGACGCCGCCTTCGGAAACGATCTTGAACAGACCGATGTCGCCGGTGCTGTTCACGTGGGTGCCGCCGCACAGCTCGGTGGAATACTCGCCCATCCGAAGTACGCGCACCTCATCACCGTATTTTTCGCCAAACAGCGCCATGGCACCGAATTCCAGCGCTTCGGCCATCCCCATGTGGCGGATTTCCGCCTCGGCGTTGCCGCGGATGCGCGCGTTGACGCGCTGCTCGATCTCGGCCAGCTGCTCGCGCCCGATCGGCTGGAAGTGCGAAAAGTCGAAGCGCAGGCGATCGGGAGCCACCAGCGAACCCTTCTGGGTGACATGGGTGCCCAGCACCTCGCGCAGCACCGCGTGCAAGAGGTGTGTGGCCGAGTGGTTGAGGACGATGGCCTGGCGACGCGCCGTATCGATGCGCGCATCGAGCACGTCACCGGCCCTGATGCTGCCGGCCATGAGCGTGCCCGCGTGGCCGAAATAGCTGCCGGACAGCTTCTGGGTATCCTCCACCTTGAACAGGACGCCCGCTGCGGTCAGCTCGCCGGTATCACCCACCTGGCCGCCGGATTCGGCGTAGAACGGGGTGGCATCCAGGATCACGCTGCCCTTTTCGCCGGCGGACAGCGAGACCAGCGGCGCACCGTCGCGCACCACGGCCAGTACGCGCACGCCTTCGGCCGCGGTCTGCTCGTAGCCCAGGAAGCGCGTGGGCGACAGCATGGCCACGAGATCCGCCGGCAGCATGGCGCTGCCGGCGAACTTGCTGTGCGCGCGCGCCTGCTCGCGCTGGCGCTCCATCTCGGCCTCGAAGCCGGCCATGTCCACGCCCCAGCCGTGCTCGCGCGCGACGTCGGCGGTGAGATCGACGGGGAAGCCGTAGGTGTCGTACAGGGTGAAGGCGGTCTTGCCCGGCACCTGACGCTGCTTTTCCGCGAGCGAACCTTCGTCGCCAAGCACCGTCTGGAGCAGCTTCATGCCGTGCTCGAGGGTCTCGGCGAAACGCTCCTCCTCGGCCTTGAGCGCCTGCTCGATGGTCTGGCGCTGCTCCACCAGCACCGGATAGGCCGCGCCCATCTGCTCGACCAGGGTGGCGACGAGGCGATGGAAGAAGGGCTGGTGCTGACCCAGCATCCAGCCATGACGCAGCGCGCGGCGGATGATCCGGCGCAGCACGTAGCCACGGCCTTCGTTGGACGGCAGCACGCCATCGGCGATCAGGAAGCTGCAGGCGCGGATGTGGTCGGCAATCACGCGCAGCGACTTGTTCTCGATGTCGGCCGTGGCGGTAAGCTCGGCCGCCCTGCGGATCAGCGCCTGGAACAGGTCGATCTCGTAGTTGGAATGCACGCCCTGCAGGATCGCGGCCAGGCGCTCCAGGCCCATGCCGGTGTCCACGCACGGTGCCGGCAGCGGCACGAGCACGCCGTCGGGCTGGCGATCGAACTGCATGAACACCAGGTTCCATATCTCGATGAAGCGGTCGCCATCCTCATCCGGCGACCCCGGCGGGCCGCCGGGAATGTGGGCACCGTGGTCGTAGAAGATCTCGGTACACGGGCCGCAGGGGCCGGTGTCGGCCATCTGCCAGAAGTTGTCGGAAGCAAACGGCGCGCCCTTGTTGTCGCCGATGCGCACGATGCGGCTTTCCGGCAGGCCGATCACGTCGCGCCAGATCGCGTAGGCCTCATCGTCGGTGATGTAGACCGTGGCCAGGAGGCGCTCGGCCGGCAGCTTCCAGACCTCGGTCAGAAGCTCCCAGGCCCAGACGATGGCGTCCTTCTTGAAGTAGTCGCCGAACGACCAGTTGCCCAGCATTTCGAAGAAGGTGTGGTGGCGCGCGGTGTAGCCCACCTGGTCCAGATCGTTGTGCTTGCCGCCCGCGCGCAGGCAGCGCTGCACGTCGGCCACGCGCGCCGCCGGCGGCTTCTCGCTGCCCAGAAAGGCGTTCTTGAACTGCACCATGCCCGAGTTGGTGAACAACAGGGTCGGATCATTGGCCGGCACCAGCGGTGCCGAAGGCACGATGGCGTGTGCCTTGCTGCGGAAGAAGTCGAGAAAGTCTTGGCGGATTTCGGCGCTGGTTTTCATGGGCTCGCAATGGGCAAAGGCCGCGCTGCGGGCCACGTCGGGTGGCTCCTGCGGCGGCATACGCTGGGCGGGAAAGGATATCAGGCGACGGGCTTGAGCGTGACTCCGTCGCGCCGGCGCGCGCGGACGTGATGGTGGATCAGGGCGTTCGGCCTGACCGCGGCCGGCAACCGTGCCACGCGCATCAGCGCGCCGGCAGCAGCGGCAGCGGATCGATCGGCTTGCCGTTGCGGCGGATCTCGAAGTGCAGCATGTCGCGGCTCGCGCCGCTGCGTCCCATCTCGGCCACCTGCTGGCCGGCGCTCACCTTTTCGCCCTCGGCCACCAGGCGCTTGCGGTTGTGGCCGTAGGCCGAGAGGAAGGTGTCGGAATGGCGGATGATGATCAGTTCGCCGTAGCCGATCAGGCCCGAACCGGAATACACGACCTCGCCCGCGGCGGCCGCGACCACGGGCTGTCCGGCGCTGCCGGCGATGTTGATGCCCTGCCTGGTGGGTTCGCCCGCCACGAACTTGCCGATGATCTGGCCGCTGGTCGGCCAGCGCCAGGCCACGCTGCCGCTGGACGGCGGCACGCTCGCGGGCGCGGGTGCGGCGGCGACGGGCTTCGGCGCGGAGGCGACCACCGGCACCGCTGCGGGCGTCGCTGCGGGTGCCGCCGGCGCGGTGTTCCGCACCGGCGGGGCCGCCGGCGCGTTCGCGCGCGTGGTCGCCGAGGGTGCGGGTGCCGCGGACACCCGGGCCGCGGGTTCCGCACCCAGCCGCAGGCGCTGGCCGGGATAGATCGTGTAGGGCGGCGCAATCGCGTTCCAGCGCGCCAGGTCGCGGTAATCCAGCCCATGGCGAAAGGCGATGCCATAGAGCGTGTCGCCGCGAACCACCCGATGCGTCCTGCCCGCCATCGGCTGCGCCGCCGGGCGGGGCGAGGTTTTCGACGCGGCGACGGCCGCCGGGTCACGCTTCACCACGGCGCGCGGCGTTACGCCGCAGGACGCCAGCAGCGGCAGGATCAGCAGCAGCGCAAGAAGGCGAAACAGGCTCATCCCGCGCTTCCCCGCAGCACAAGCCAGAGGATCAGTCCGGCCAGCGCTGCAAGCGCGGTCCAGCCGATCGGTTCGATATGTCGCCGCAGCGCCATCTCCGCCTTCGCGCCACCGAGCCGGATCGCCCAGGCCACCAGGAACACGCGCTTGCCGCGGCCGATGAGCGCTCCGAAAAAAAACGGCAGGAGCGGCATCGATACCGCGCCCGAGGCGAGCGTGAACACCTTGAACGGCACCGGGGTGAAGCCGGCCAGCAACAGCAGCCAGAAGCCGTTCTCGCCGGCCTGGCGCTTGATTTCCTCGAACTGGGCCGCGTAGCCGAAACGCTCGAGCAGCGGCATCGCCAGTTCGATCGCGTAGTAACCGATGGCGTAGCCGATGAACATGCCCAGCAGCGAACCCAGCAGGCTGATCGCGGCAAACAGGTAGGCGCGGCGCGGCTGCGCCAGCGACATGGGGGCGAGCATCACCTCGGGCGGGATCGGAAAAACGATCGCCTCCAGGAAGCTGATTCCGCCCAGCAGCGCCGGCGCGCGGCGGTGCCGCGACCAGGCCAGCATGCGCTCGTAGAGCGGCGCGAAAAGCTTCACGCCGTTCCTCCCAGCAGCGGCACGAACGACACCGCGCCCAGCACCTCGGGCTGCCAGTCGCCGGTCTTCGCGCTCCAGCGCATCAGCCGCTGCATGCCCGGCTCGCCCACCGGTGCCACCAGTACGCCCTGCGGCGAAAGCTGGCGCAGGAGCTCGGGATCGAGCGCGCTGGCCGCCGCCGTGACCAGGATGCCATCGTAGGGCGCGTGTTCCGCCCAGCCGATGCGCCCGTCGTCATGGCGGCAGTGGATGTTGCGCAGCCCCAGCGCGCGGAAGCGCCGGCGCGCCGCGCGCTGCAGCTCGTCGATGCGCTCGACGCTGTAGACATCGTCCACCAGCGCCGCCAGCACCGCGGCCTGGTAACCGGAGCCTGTGCCGATCTCCAGCACCTTGCCGCGCGCGCCGGCTTCCAGCAGTGCCTCGGTCATGCGCGCCACCACCCAGGGCTGGGAGATCGTCTGGCCGCGCCCGATGGGAAGCGCGGTGTCCTCATAGGCACGGCTCGCCAGCGCCTCGTCGATGAAAAGATGCCGCGGCACGCTGCGCATCGCCTCCAGCACGCGCTCGTCGCGGATGCCGTTGGCGCGCAGGCTCTCGACCAGGCGCTCGCGCGCGCGCAGCGAGGTCATGCCCGATCCGTCGGCGTCGCGCGCCGCGTGCGACGTCATCACTGCGTGGCCTCCATGGCGCGGGTCAGGCCGCCGACCCAGCCGGACACCTTCTCCAGCGCCTGGTAGCGGGTGAGGTCCACATGGATGGGCGTGATCGAAACGCAGCGCGAGCGAATCGCGTGGAAATCCGTGCCCGGCCCCGCGTCCAGCTCCGGTCCGGCCATGCCGATCCACCAGATCGGCCGGCCGCGCGGATCTTCCTGCGCGACGCAGGGCTCAGCGCGCTGGCGATGGCCCAGGCGGGTCACCTCGAAGCCGCGCAGCTCGGCCCAGGGCACGTCCGGCACGTTGACGTTGAGGATGGTGTTGGCCGGCAGCGGATCGACGATCAGCCGCGCCACCAGCTCCGTCGCCACGCGCGCGGCGGTGGCGTAGTGGCGCTCGCCGCCGTTGTTCCAGACCAGCGACATCGCGATCGCCGGCAGGCCGAGGAAGCGCCCCTCCATCGCCGCCGCGACCGTGCCCGAATAGATCACGTCGTCACCGAGGTTGGCGTGGGTGTTGATGCCCGACACCACGATGTCCGGCTCGAAATCCAGCAGCCCGGCCAGCGCCAGGTGCACGCAATCGGTCGGCGTGCCGGCCACGCACCAGGTTTCCTCGTCCACGACGCGCGCGCGCAGCGGTCGATCGAGCGTGAGCGAATTGGACGCGCCCGAGCGGTCGCGGTCGGGAGCCACCGTGACCACGCCGTGGCCGGCGTCGCGCAGCCCCTGCGCCAGCACCTTGATACCGGGCGCGTCCACCCCGTCGTCGTTGCTTACCAGTACCCGCATGCCATCACGCCCTCATGAAGCCAGCCATGATAGCCCAAGCCTCGCGCGCGAGGCGCCGGGGCTGTGACCAAGGTACGAACCCGCCGGATGCTGCATCGCAGTAGAATCGGCCGATTGTCGTCCGGAGTCACCCGATGCTCTACGCCCTGCACGAGATGCAACGCGCCCTGCTTTCGCCCTACACCTACCTGGCGGAAGCCGGCTCGCGGATCTTTTCGGAGCCGGGCAGCCTCTACGCCCGCATGCCCGGCGCCTCGCACCTGGCGGCGGACTTCGAGCTGGCCTACCGGATCGGCAAGGATTACGAGAAGCCCGAGTTCGGGCTCAACCAGGTGCAGGCGCACGGCACCGAGATCGCCGTGTTGCAGCGCACGACGATCGAAACCCCGTTCTGCCACCTGCTGCGCTTCAAACGCTTCAGCGACGATCCCGGCTGCATCGCCGAGCTCAAGGACGACCCCGCGGTGCTGGTGGTGGCACCGCTCTCCGGACACCACGCCACCCTGCTGCGCGACACCGTGCGCACCCTGCTGCACGACCACAAGGTCTACATCACCGACTGGATCGACGCGCGCATGGTGCCGCAGGCGGCCGGCACCTTCTCGCTGACCGACTACATCGAGACCATCCAGGCCTTCATCCGCCACATCGGCGCGCGCAGGCTGCACGTGATATCGGTCTGCCAGCCGACCGTGCCGGTGCTGGCCGCGATTTCGCTGATGGCCTCGGCCGGCGAAGAGACGCCGCTTTCGATGACCATGATGGGCGGGCCGATCGATCCGCGCCGCAGTCCGACCCAGGTCAACACGCTCGCCACCACCAAGCCCTTGAGCTGGTTCTCCAGCAACGTCATCCACGAAGTGCCGCCCAACTATCCCGGGCACGGGCGCAAGGTGTATCCGGGCTTCCTGCAGCACGCCGGATTCATCGCGATGAATCCGGACCGGCACTTCCAGTCGCACTGGGAGTTCTACCAGAACCTGCGCCGCGGGGATCTGGAAGACGTCGAGTCGCACCGCCGCTTCTACGACGAATACAACGCGGTGCTCGACATGGACGCCGAGTTCTACCTCGACACCATCGACATCGTGTTCCAGAAGCACCTGCTGCCGCGCGGCGAATGGTTCGTGCGCGACCGCCGCGTGGCGCCCGAGGACATCCGCGACACCGCGCTCCTCACCATCGAGGGCGAGCTGGACGACATCGCCGGCCTGGGCCAGACCGAGGCGGCGATCGACCTGTGCCGCGGCATCCCCGACGCCAGCAAGCGCCACCTCGTGGCCGAGGGCGCGGGCCACTACGGCATCTTCAGCGGCCGGCGCTGGCGCGAAACGATCTACCCGCAGGTGCGCGACTTCATCCGCGCGCACGATACGCAAAAAGACACCGCGTCGGGGGCGTAGCCCCGACCTACGATTCGCCCGCGACGTCCTGCGCCTTCTCCCGCACCCGGATATGCACCTCGGCCAACTGCGCATCGGGGATCGGCGAGGGCGCGCCGGTCATCAGGCACTGCGCGCCGGTGGTCTTGGGGAAGGCGATCACGTCGCGGATCGACTCGGTGCCGGCCATCAGCGCCGCGATGCGGTCGATACCGAAGGCCACCCCGCCGTGCGGCGGCGCGCCGAAGCGCAGCGCGTCGAGCAGGAAGCCGAACTTGGCGCGCGCCTCCTCCTCGCCGATGCCCAGCAGCTCGAACACCGCGCTCTGCATGTCGCTGCGGTGGATGCGGATCGAGCCGCCGCCGATCTCGTTGCCGTTGAGCACCATGTCGTAGCCGCGCGATACCGCGGTGCGGGCGTTGGCCTTCAGATCCGCGATGTCGTCCACGGCCGGCGCGGTGAACGGGTGGTGCAGCGCCACGTAGCGCCGCTCCTCCTCGTCCCATTCGAACATCGGGAAATCCGTCACCCAGAGCGGGCGCCAGGCGTTCTCGACCAGGCCGAAATCCTTGCCCGCCTTGAGCCGGAGCGCGCCCATGAAGGCGCTGACAACGCCGTACTCGCCGGCCCCGAAGAACACGATGTCGCCCTGCTGCGCGCCGGCCCGGGCCAGCAGCGTGGCGAAGTCACCTTCGGCGAAGAACTTGGCAATGGGCGAGTTGACCGCACCGTCCTCGCCCAGTTTGGCGTAGGCCAGGCCCTTGGCACCGAACTTCGCCGCGTGCGCGGCGTATTCGTCGATCTGCTTGCGCGAGAGCGTGGCACCACCGGGAATCCGCAGCGCCGCGACGCGGCCGCCCGGATCCTCCGCCGCATCGGTGAACACCTTGAATTCGCAGCCCCTCACCGCCTCGGCCACGTCGACCAGCTCCAGCGCGATGCGCAGGTCGGGCTTGTCCGAACCGTAGCGGCGCATCGCCTCGGCCCAGCTCATGCGCGGGAACGGGTCGGCCAGCGCCACGCCGATCACCTCGGCGAAAACGTCGCGCATCATCGCTTCGGTGGTGCCCTGCACCTCGGCCTCGTCCACCCAGGCGAACTCCATGTCGAGCTGGGTGAATTCGAGCTGCCGGTCGGCGCGCAGCGCCTCGTCGCGGAAGCAGCGCGCGATCTGGTAGTAGCGGTCGAAGCCGGCCATCATCAGGATTTGCTTGAACAGCTGCGGGCTCTGCGGCAAGGCGTAGAACTCGCCCTCGTGCATCCGCGCCGGAACGAGGAAATCGCGCGCGCCTTCCGGCGTGGCCTTGGTCAGGATCGGGGTCTCGATGTCCTGGAAGCCGCGCGCATCCAGCCAGTGCCGCAGCGCCTGCACCAGCCGCGTGCGGGTGCGCATCATGCGCTGCATCTCGGGGCGGCGCAGGTCGAGGTAGCGATACGTCAGGCGCGCCTCCTCGCCCGGGGTTTCGTGCAGGTAGAACGGCAGGGTGTCGGCGGCGTTGAGGATCTCGATGCGCGTCGCCACCACTTCGACCTTGCCCGAGCGGATCCTGTCGTTCACCGCGTGGCGCGCGCGCACCGTGCCGGTCACGCGCAGGCAGTACTCGTAGCCCACCTTGGCGGCCACATCGAACACCTCGCCCTGGTCGGGCTCGGCAAGGATCTGCACGATGCCCTCGTGGTCGCGCAGGTCGATGAAGCAGACCCCGCCCAGGTTGCGGGCGACGTCCGCCCAGCCGCACAGGGTCACCGATTGGCCGATCAGGGCTTCGTCGACGAGGCCGCAGAAATGGGTACGCATGAAAGACTCCGGAATGACGCGCTCGCGCCGGCCAGGCCCTGCGTGGGTGCCGGATCGCGCGGGAAAAGGAATGGAATGCTATCGGTCACCCGCGACGCAGGCAATCATCGGCGGTCCTCGCAGGCGGTCACGCCCGCGCCGCGCCATCGCGGGAATCGGTGCCCGGTGGATGCGCCAGCGCGTGCCCGCGCGCCACGTCCACCCGCGCCAGCAGCAGCAGCCCGACCGCGAAGAACGCCGCCGTCATCGCAATGGCGATGCGGTGGTTGCCCGCGGTGAGTGCGTTGACCAGGCCATAGCTCAAGGGGCCCAGGATCGAGGCCAGCTTCACCGCCAGCCCCCACAGCCCGAAGACCTCCGCCTCGCGCTGCGGCGGGCACATGTAGCCAACCAGCGCCCGGCCGGCCGACTGCGACGCGCCCAGGCACAGGCCGACCAGGTTGGCCGCGATCCACACCAGCGCCATGTCCTGCGCCGCCCACATCATCGCGATCGCAATGATCCACCCGACCAGGGTGATCGCGAGGACGCGGCGATGGCCGAAGCGATCCTGCGCGAAGCCGAAGACCAGCGCGCCGACCGCGGCGGTCAGGTTCACCACCAGGATCAGGGTGATGCTCTGCACCGTGGTGAAACCCAGCGCCTGTTCGGTGTAGATCGCCGCCAGCGCGATCACGGTCTGCACGCCGGCCTGGTAACAGACGATGCACAGCAGCAGGCGGCGCAGATCCGTCAGACCCTCGCTGCCGCGCAGGGTCCCGCGCACGCGCTTTCGCGCCAGCCCCCAGGCATCTGCACCCACGCCCACCTGCGGGCGCGCCCGTTCGCGCAGGAGAAAGAGCGTGGGCAGTGCCGCCAGCGCGAACGCCAGCGCGGTCAGCACCATCGTCTGGGGCACCGCCACGCCCGCCGCACGGCCCGTGCCCTGGATCCACCACAGGCATAGCCCCAGCGTCGCCATGCCGCCGAGATAACCCAATCCCCAGCCCCAGCCGGACACCTTGCCCATGGCCTGCGGCTTCACCAGTTCAGGCAAGAAAGCGGCGATCAGGTTTTCACCCGTGCCGAAGGCGAAGTTGCCGACGACCACCAGCGCCAGCGCCAGCATCACGTCGCCCGGGCCGCACAGCGAAAGCGCCGCGGTGCCGACCACGCACAGCGCGCTGCTGGCGACGAGCAGTTCGCGCTTGTTCGCGCGCAGGTCGGCCCAGGCACCGATCAGCGGCGCGGTCAAAAGGATCAGCGCATAGGACACCGAGAGCGCGCTCGTCCAGGCCAGCGTGGCCCAGGTGGCACCAGCGGCGATCACCGCCACGAACCAGGCGTTGAACACCGCCGTGATCACGACCGTCGTATAGCCGGAGTTGGCGAAATCGAACATCGCCCAAGCGAATACCTCGCGCCGGCGCACCGGCGGCACGTCGGGCGGATGCAGGGCGGCCCAGGCGGGAGAATCCATGGCGGTCACGCGGCGGAAGGAACGGCGTGCAGCATAGGGCCGGCGCGCACCGATGCGATGGGGCGCAAGCGGGCGATGACGCGCGGCAATGGCGTCGCCCGCACGCACGCGCGGTGCGATCATGGGCGCGTTAACCCATGGAATCCCGCCCCATGACATCCTCCCCCACCATCGGCCTGATCGGCAGCGAAGGCAGCTACGGGCGCTGGCTGCGGCGATTCTTCGAGACGCGGATGGGTCTTGCCGTGCTGGGGTCCGATCCGGGCAAGCCGGGTACGGTCGAGCCGGAGGAACTGATCGCGCGCTGTCGGGTGCTGGTGTTCTGCGCGCCGATCCGGCACACGCCGGCAATCATTGCCGACTACGTGAAGCGGGCCGGCGGGCGCGAGCGCGGGGCGCTGTGGCTGGATGTCACCTCGATCAAGGAAACCCCGGTGGCGGCGATGCTGGCCTCGCAGGCGGAGGTGGTGGGTCTGCATCCGATGACGGCGGCACCCAAGGCACCGACGCTCAAGGGGCGGGCGATGGTGGTGTGCGAGGCGCGGCTGGACGTCTGGCGCGGCTGGCTGGCGGGTTTCCTCGGCGCGCTGCGGGCGCAGTGCGTGCGCGCGACGCCCGAGCAGCACGACCGGATCATGGCTCTGGTGCAGGCGATGGTGCACGCCACGCATCTGGCCCAGGGCGGAGTGCTGGGCGAATACGCGGACCGGCTCGGCGGGCTGGAGGCGCTGCTGCCCTTCCGCTCGGCCTCGTTCGAGCTCGATACCGCGATGCTCTCGCGCATCCTCGCGATGAATCCGGCGATCTACGAGGACATCCAGTTCTGCAACCCCTACGCCGGCCCGATGCTCGGGGCGCTGGTGCGCCAGATCGAGGGTCTGCGCGGGCTGGTGGCGCGCGGCGACGACGCGGCGCGGGCGGATTTTCGCCGGCGCTTTTTCACCGACGCGCACGCGGCGCTGGGTGAGCCGGCGATTGCGGAGGGCAACTACACGTTCGAGCGGGTCGGCTACCTGCTGGCGGATCTGGCCGGCGAACGCAGCGTCTCGATGCACCTGCCCGAGGATCAGGCCGGCTCACTGCGCCGCCTGCTGCACGCCTTCGAGCGTCAAGGGGTGAGCATCGCCTCGATCCATTCCTCGCGCACGCCGGCGGGCGAGGTGCACTTCCGCCTGGGCTTCGATGCCGACGTCGCGGCTGCGGCCGTATCGGCCGCGCTGGCACGGATAGAAACGGAAGGCATCGGCCGGCTGCTGGAGCGCTCGCCCGAGCTGACGTGAACGCCCCGCCGCGCAAGATCGTGCACGTGGACATGGACGCGTTCTACGCCTCGGTGGAGCAGCGCGACGATCCGTCCTTGCGCGGTCGCCCGGTGGTGGTGGCCTGGCGCGGCGCGCGCTCGGTGGTGTGCGCGGCCAGCTACGAGGCACGCCGCTTCGGGGTGCGCTCGGCGATGCCAGCGGTCACCGCGGAGCGCCTCTGCCCACAGGCCGCCTTCGTGCCGCCGGATTTTTCCCGCTACAAGGCAGTGTCGCGGCAGGTGCACGGCATCTTCGCTCGCTACACCGATCTCATCGAGCCGCTGTCGCTGGACGAGGCCTATCTGGATCTCACCGCACCGAAGCTGCCGCTGCCTTCGGCCACGGCCGGCGCGGAAGCGATCCGTGCCGCGATCCGTGAGGAAACCGGGCTGACGGCTTCGGCCGGGGTCGCGCCGAACAAGTTTCTTGCCAAACTCGCCTCGGACTGGAACAAGCCCGACGGCCTGTTCGTGATCCGCCCCTCGCGCATCGACGAGGTACTGCTGCCGCTGCCGGTGGACCGAATTCCTGGCGTGGGCAAGGTGATGACGGCGCGCCTGGCGGCGCTGGGTGTGGAAACCGTGGCGCAGCTGCGCGCACTGGGCGCGCAGCGGCTGGAGTCGCTGTTCGGGCGCTGGGGCCGGCGCCTGCACGAGCTTTCGCACGGCATCGACGAGCATCCGGTGGAGCCGGACCGCCCGACGCTGCAAATCTCGCGCGAGGACACGCTGGAAACCGACCTGCCCCTGCTGGAGCTGGAGCCGCTGGTGCGCCAGCTGGCCGCGCGCACCTTCGCCGACTACCGCCGCGAGCGCCAGCGCGACGCCTCGCGCATCGCCCGCACGATAACGCTCAAACTCAAGACCTCGGCCTTCCGCATCCTCACCCGCAGCCTGACCTTCGCCGAGCCGCCCACCAGCGCCGAGGCGTTGGCCGATGCCGCCTGGGCCCTGCATGCTCGGGTCGCCCTGCCCGACGCCACGCGCTATCGCCTCGTGGGCGTGGGCCTGTCCGGTTTCGTCGATGCCGATGCCTGGAGCGCACAGCAGCGCCTGTTCGATCCCGACGAGGCGGAGTGATCGGCGACCGGCGCGATCCCTTCGCCGCAGCCGTTCAGTCGCCCGCGAAAAGCCGCGTCGCCAGGAACGCGCCGATCAGGACGAGGGCCAGAACCAGCAGCGCTCGCGCCGACGCGCGCCGCAGCTGCCGGCGGCGCGCCCGCACCGATTCGTACCGGCCGTGTACGCGCCCCGCTTCGATGTCGTCGCCGGGGTGCGGCAGCAGGCTCTGGGCCTCGGGCGAGGCGGCGCACAGCGAGGACAGCAGGGACAGCAGCGCGCGGGCATCCTCGGGCCGATCTTCCGGGCGCTCGGCCAGCAGGGCATCGAGCAGGGGCTGCAGCCAGCGGTGCCGCGCCGGCAGCAGCGGGGCCTGGCCACGATCGCGCGCCTCGCCGCCGGCATCCGCCGGCCAGGGCACGCGCCCGGTCAGCATTTCGTGCAGCACCACGCCCAGGCTGAAGAAATCGGAGCGCCCGTCGACCGGCTCGCCACGCGCCTGCTCGGGGCTCATGTATTCGGGCGTGCCGCCTTGCATCCTGACCCGGCGATCGCCCTCGCGCGCGAAGGCGGCGATGCCGTAATCGACCAGCACGGCATCGCCGGCACCGCGAAACAGGATGTTCCCCGGCTTCACGTCGCCGTGGACGACCCCGCGCGCATGCGCGTGGCCAAGGCCCTGGAGCACGTCGCGGACCACCTGCAGCACCTCGCCCACGCGCATGCGCGCGGCAATGCGCTCGGCCAGGCTGCCGCCGGCCAGGTATTCGCTGGCGAGCCAGCGCCGGTCGCCGTGTTCGCCCATGGCATGGATACGCGCCAGGTGGCGGTGCCGCAGCGAGGCGGCCACTTCGCGTTCGCGCTCGATCTGGGCCGGCGTGGTGGCGTCCGGGTCATCGGCCGGCTCGAACACCTTGAGCGCCACTTCGCGCTCGGTACCGTCCTGGATGGCGTGGTAGACGGTGCCGCTGGATCCCGCCCCCAGCCGGCGCAGGATGCGGAACCCGGGAACCTGCGGTGCGGCTTCGCGGCTCACGGCATCCTCAGCTTCCGTCCGATACCGGCCACAGGCGCACACCGGCGATCTTTTGAAGATCGTCCAGGCGCGCCTCGTGGCGCAGGCGCTCGTCCGCATTCGCGCGCACCACGCGGATCTCGCGTGGCGGCGGCGACGCCGCCGTCGCGTCGCCGCGCCGCACGGGTTCATCGTGGGACGCCAGGGCCAGGTCGAACTGGCCCGAGGTCATCGCGAGGTACACGTCGAGCAGAAGCTCGGCATCCAGCAGCGCCCCGTGCAGCGCGCGATGGGTGTTGTCGATGCCGAAACGCCGGCACAGGGCATCGAGCGAGACGCGCTGGCCGGGGAAGCGCTCGCGCGCGAGACGCACGGTATCGAGCACGCCGGCGACGTGGCTGATCACGCGCCCGTACTGCGGCCCGCAGTGCCTGAGTTCGGCATCCAGGAAGGAGAGGTCGAAGTCGGCGTTGTGGATCACCAGCTCCGCACCGCGGATGAAGTCGAGGAACTCGTCGACGACATCCTCGATGCGCGGCTTGTCGCAAAGGAACTCGCTGGTCAGCCCGTGCACGCGCAGCGCGCCCGGCTCGCTGTCGCGCCCGGGATTGAGGTAGCGGTGGAAGTGCCGGCCGCTGGGGCGGCGCCCCAGCAGCTCCAGGCAGCCGATCTCGATGACGCGGTTGCCCGCTTCGAGCGACATGCCGGTGGTTTCGGTATCAAGAATGATCTGTCGCATGCTCATCGCTCCAGTATCCGTGATGCATCAGGGCGCAACCCGGAACGCTTCGGCGGCGGCACGCGCGAGCCGATCGACGCGCTCGTTGTCCGGATCGCCGGCGTGCCCGCGCACCCATTCCCAATGGACCTCGTGGCGTGCCGCAGCGCGTTGCAGACGCTCCCAGAGATCCCGGTTTTTCACCGCGTCGCCGCTGGCCGTGCGCCAGCCGCGCGCAATCCAGTTCGGGAGCCACTGGGTGATGCCTTGGCGAACGTACTGCGAATCGGTGCGCAGCCGGATCGTGCAGGTGCGTTTGAGGGCTTCCAGCGCCTTGATCGCGGCCATCAGCTCCATGCGGTTGTTGGTGGTGTCCGACTCGCCGCCGGAGATCTCGCGCTCGCGTCCGCGATGGTGCAGCAGCGCCGCCCAGCCGCCCGGCCCGGGATTTCCCAGGCACGCGCCGTCGGTGTGGATGAGCACCGCATCCTCGCCGCTCATCCGCCCGGTGCCCCCAAGGCGAAGCCGGCGGGAAGCGAAGATCCGACGGCCGTCATTCCCGGTTCCCGGCGCTGCGCGCGGATCGCGAAGGCGCGGTGCGGCAGCCACGCCGGCGTGCGCCAGTCGTGGCGCAGCAGCGTGCCCACCGAATCGCGTGAGGCCGAGGGATTGAGCGCGTAGCTGGCTTCGACGGCCAGGCCGCTGTCGCGCACCCGTTCGGCCAGACTCCACACCGACGGGGCGTGCATGTCCTTGCCTCGCCACTGCCAGCGAAACGGCGACCAGGGGTTGAGTTCGACGAAAAAAGCGGTCCGGCCCGGCCGCAGCATGGCGTGGACCGCATCGAGCTGCCATTTTGCGTCGATCGCCGTCCCCATGACGTGCGCCGCCACCACCAGATCCATTTCCTGCTGCGGCACGGTCGCGACCGGCTCACTGCCCACATGCCAGGCCTCACCCTTGCGCCACAGCCGCGTCTCGCCGGGCATCAGCACCGGCGGCGCGCGCCCCGCGCTCGCTTCGGTCGGCAGGATCCAGCACATCCGCAGGCCCGGACGGCGCAGCAGCAGCGGCATCATCAGCCCCAGCTCGGCGTCGAGGAACGCGCGCCCGACGCCGCCATCGAACCAGGATGGCGGGCTCTCGGGTTGACGGGGCGGGGAAGCTGCCGGCATGTTGCGCCAATACGTCCTGCACAAGCCGTCAGTGTACCCTGCCTGCCATGCCACTCCCCACCGCCCTGCCCGCACTGGCTGACAATTACATCTGGGCACTGGCCGGAACGAACGGCCGTGCGGTCATCGTGGATCCCGGCGAGGCGGCACCCGTGCTCGAGGCCATGGAACAGGGTTTGCGCCCCTGCACCATCCTCGTGACCCACCACCACCGCGACCACACCGGTGCCGTCGACGCCCTGGCGGAACGCTGCGGTGCGATCGTGTATGCGCCCGACGATCCGCGCATCGTCGGCGACTGCGTGCGCGTGGGTGAGGGGGATGTGGTCAACGTGGCCCAGGCCGACCTGTCCTTTTCGGTGATGGCGGTTCCCGGCCACACCCGGAGCCACATCGCCTTCGCGGGCGAAGGCCTGGTCTTTACCGGCGACACGCTCTTCAGCCTCGGCTGCGGGCGGCTGTTCGAAGGCACGCCGGCGCAGATGTTCGACTCGCTCGAACGGATTGCCGCCCTGCCGCCGGAAACACGGGTCTGCTGCGGGCACGAATACACCCTGGGCAACGCCGCGTTTGCGCTCACGGTGGATCCGGGCAACCTGGCGCTGGTGCGACGCGCGGCGCAGGCGCGCGAGGCGCGCGCGCTCGGCAACCCCACCGTGCCGATCTCCATCGGCTCGGAACAGGGCACCAACCCGTTCCTGCGCTGCCGCGAACCGCGGCTTGCGGCCCGTGTGGCCGAGCACGGCGGTTGCGACGCCGCGGACCCGGTGGCCGTGTTCGCGGCGCTGCGGCGCTGGAAAGACGGCTTCGCCGCATGAGCTTGCGGTGTCGCGCCTGCGCCATCGTGGCGCTGCTGCTCCTGGCCGCCTGTCAGGGCATGCCGCAGCGCGCCTCCCCGGAAGAAGGCGCGGCCGATCCTGTCGCCGCGCCGGTGCCGGTGATCGCTCCCGCTCCCGCATCTGAGCCGAAGCCTGTCCCGGAACGCTTCCTGCCCGTCGAACCATCGCTCCCCACGACCGGCGCCGAGGTGCTGGCGCAATTGCGCGAACGCCTGATCGAAGCCCCCTGCGGCGACAGCCCGCAGGTGCGCCTGTGGCAGCGTCGCTATGCCGGATCGCCGCAGCGGTTCGCCGGGCAGATCGAAGCGATCCTGCCGTGGCTCGCGCTGACCCTCGCGGAGTTGGATCGCTATCGCCTGCCGGGCGAGTTTGCCCTGCTGCCGATTGCCGAAAGCTGGTACCGCGCCGACGCGCGCGGGGCCGGCGACCATGTCGGGCTCTGGCAGATAGGGCGATCCACCGCTGCGTATCTGGAACTGCCAATCACGCGCCACTACGACGGGCGCATGGATGCGCTCGCATCCACCGACGCGGCGCTGGATTATCTGGCGCGCCTGCACAACCGCTTCGGCGAGTGGCAGATCGCCGCGGCCGCCTACAACGCCGGCCCGCAGCGCGTGGCGCGCCTGCTGGAGCGCGATCCGGAGCCGCAGGAATCGTCAGGCACCGGCACTCCATCGGGACTTCCCGCCGGCACCGTCGACTACCTGGCCCGCACCCGCGCACTGGCCTGCCTGCTGGGTGCGCCGGAGCGCCACGGACTGGAACTGCCGGACGATACCGGCTTCGACCCCCTGGTGTCGGTGACGCTGCCGCCGGGCCAGTCCACGCTCGCGCTGATCGCCGCCGATCGCGGCATCGCGCCGCAGCGGCTGGCTTCGCTCAACCCGGCGTTCCGCGGCGGATTCATCGCACCCGACGCACCGCGCACCCTGCTGGTGCCGCAGTCGCTGAGCGACCGCTTCGATGGCTTCGAACTGCCGCACGCGCCGACGCCAGCCCTGCCGCCCGAGCCGCTTGCCGGGGAATACACGGTGCGCCGCGGAGATACGCTCGGTGCCATCGCGCAGCGCCACGGGGTACGGCTGCAGACCCTCTTCCAGCTCAACGGGCTGAACGCGCGCTCGATCCTGCGCCCCGGCCAGCGCCTGCGTCTGGCGCCTTGAGCGAACAGGCGTCAAACTTCGCCTTTCCCGACCTCGCGATGCCGCCCGTTGCCGCCGGCGCATTGCGGTCCCACCTACCTTGCAGGCGCGTCCTGCAGCATTCGCGGAGGCAACACCATGGGTTTTCTTGCGGGCAAGCGCGCCCTGATCGTCGGCATCGCCAGCCAGCGTTCGATCGCCAACGGCATCGCCGATGCCATGCACCGTGAAGGTGCCGAACTGGCCTTCACCTACCAGAACGACAAGCTCAAGTCGCGCGTGGAAGACGCCGCGCGCGAGTACGGCTCGGACATCGTGCTGCCGCTGGACGTGGCCGACGACGCCCAGATCGAGACCGCGTTCAAGACGCTGGGCGAGCGCTGGGACGGCTTCGACATCCTGGTGCATTCGGTCGGCTTCGCACCGCGCGAGACGCTCGACGGCGGCTTCCTCGACCATCTGACGCGCGAGAGCTTCCGCATCGCGCTGGACATCTCCGCCTACAGCCTGGCCGCACTGGCCGGCGCGGCGCGCCCGATGATGCAGGGGCGTCAGGGTGCCATCCTCACCCTGAGCTACCTCGGTGCCGAGCGCGCGCTGGAGAACTACAACGTCATGGGCGTGGCGAAGGCCGCGCTGGAATCCTCGGTGCGCTACCTCGCGCTCAACCTCGGGCCGGAAGGCATCCGCGTCAACGCGATTTCCGCCGGTCCGATCAAGACCCTGGCGGCCGCCGGCGTGGGCAACCTGCGCAAGATGCTGACCCACGTGGAAGCCCACTCGCCGCTGCGGCGCAATGTCACGATCGAGGATGTCGGCAACGTCGGTGCCTTCCTGTGTTCGGACCTGGCCGCCGGCGTCACCGGCGAGGTCACCTACGTGGACGGCGGCTACAACATCCTGGGCATGGCCGGCATGGAGTGAGCGCCACGGCGGCGCACCCGGATGCGAAAAGGCCCGGCATTGCCGGGCCTTTTCGTTTCGCGGGGCCGTCGACCTGCATCGACGCGCGCGTCACATGCGCGATTCCGCCACGTCGATCCTGGCCTCGCGGCGCAGCGCCTTGATCAGCTCGGTTGCCTCCACGCCACCGATTGCCTGCGCCAACTGGTCCCGGATCATCTCGCGCTGGGCGGCATCGATCTTCGTCGGATCGGCATCGGTCACCTTGGTCAGCGCGATCACTGCACTGGCACCGCCGACCAGCGGCGCGCTGCCAACGCTGCTGCCGCCTTCGACCGGGTGCGGCAGGGAGAACGCGGCCTGCGCGATGGATGGATCCACCGTGGCACCCATACGGCCCACGTCCTCCGCATTCCGCACTTCCAGCGCGTGGGCTTCGGCATAGGTCTTCATGGTGTCGATCGACGTGATCGATTCGAGCGCCTTCGCCAGCGCATCGCGACCGAGTTCGGCCAGGCGCTCGCCGCGCACGGCGGCCTCGACCTGCTCCTTTACTTCTTCCAGCGGGCGCGTGGCGGCGGGAACGTGCCGGCTGATGCGCAGCGCGATGCCGTGGCCAGGGGCGACCTCGACCACATCGCTCACCAGACCTTCGACCAGCACGCTGTCCGACAGCAGGGCGCGCAGCACGTCCGGGTTTGAGAACAGGCCCGGCTCGCCCGCGCGGGTGAAGGGGCCGGCCTTCTGCACGGTGAGGTCGAGTTCGGCGGCGGCATTGTCGAGCGTGCTCGGATCACGGTAGATCGCGTCGATCAGGCGACCGGCACGGTCGCTGTAGCGGCGCTCGCGCTCGCTCTCCAGGTATTCCTTTTCGAGGTCGACGCGCACATCCTCGAAACCCTTGCCGGTCTCGGCCTTGATTTCGCGCAGCCAGATGACGTGCCAGCCGTCAGCGCCCTTGACCGGATCGCTCACGCCCGGCTCCATCGAGAACAGCGCCGCCTCGAACGCCGCGTCGGTCACGCCGCGCTCGATCCAGCCCAACTCGCCGCCGGCAGCGCTCGAACCAGGGTCCTCGGAGGATTCGCGCGCCAGCGCCGCGAAGTCCGCGCCGTCGGCGCGCGCCTTTTCCGCGATTGCCTGCGCCTTCGACTGCGCGGCCTGCACCGCCGCCGCGTCGGCATTGGCCGGCGTCTGGATCAGGATATGCGAGGCGAGACGCTCCTCGGGCTCGATGTAGCGGCCCTTGTTTTCTTCATAGCGCTGGCGAAGGGTCGCTTCATCCGGCCTCTCGTCAACGTCCAGCTTGGAGGCATCCAGTTCGACGTACTCGACCTCGAAGGTCTCCGGGCTCTGGTAGGAGTCCGGGTGGGCGTCGTAGTACGCGCCGATGTCCTGGTCGCTGATCTCTCCGATCGCGTCCTCGGCGGGTGCCGGAAGCACCAGGTAGTCGAAGCTGCGGGTCTGGTCACGCAGCGCGAGGTAGTCGTTGACGTAGGCATCGGTGACGATGCTGCTCTGGCTCACGCCCATCGGCATGGTGCGGGTCAGCAGGTCGCTGGCCATGCGCGCCTCGAAACCGCGCGGCGTCATGCCCGCGCCAGCCAGCACCAGCTTGTACTGGTTCGCATCGAAGCTGCCGTTGACGTGGAAGGCATCGATGTCGGCGATTTCCTTCTGCAGCGTGGCAGGAGCAACCACCAGGCCGTACTTGGTCGCGGCCTGACGCAACACCTCTTCGTCGATCATGCTCTCGAGCACCTGGCGCTTGACGATCGGCGTGTCGAATTCGCGCGCGTCGTAGCGGTCACCAAGCATCTGCCGCATCCGGGAGCGGTGGTCTTCGAAGCGCTGGCGGAACTGGTCCTGGTCGATCTCGACCTTGTTCACCTTGGCGACGTAGGTCGGAACCTGCGCCTGGAAATAGTTCTCCACGCCGAAGAACGCGAACGGAACGGAGAGGAGGACCAGAATCGCCACGGCCACCCAGCCGGTGGTCTTGTCACGGAGTGTCTGCAACATCGGGAAGTCTTCGCAAATCCAGTGAGGGAAGCCACACGCCAGACGCGGCGCGACGGAGCAAAAAAAAGGGCGCCTGCTTCCAGGCGCCCTCGGTATGGTGGCGGAGTGGACGGGACTCGAACCCGCGACCCCCGGCGTGACAGGCCGGTATTCTAACCGACTGAACTACCACTCCGCGCATTGACGCTGCATGGTGCTTTGGTGGGTGCTGAGGGTTTCGAACCCCCGACCCTCGCCTTGTAAGGGCGACGCTCTACCGCTGAGCTAAGCACCCTGCGAAGACGATCAGTTTACAGCATCCTTGAGCGCTTTGCCAGCCTTGAACGAAGGAATCTTCGACGCCTTGATCTTGATGGTCTCGCCGGTGCGCGGATTGCGGCCGGTGCGCGCGGCGCGCTTGCGAACCTCGAAAGTGCCGAAGCCGACCAGCGACACGCTGTCGCCCTTCTTGAGCGCCTTCTTGATGACCTCGATGACCGCGTCAACGGCGTTGCCGGCGTCGGTCTTGGAAAGTTCGGCAGCCGAGGCGACCGCATTGACGAAATCGGACTTGTTCATTTGATGTGTCACTCCAGAGTGCGAGACGAGAACCTGCCGTGGTGCCCGGGCGACCAGGAATTCGATGCCTGGTCGCGCGCCGTTGCCATCGGCCATTTCCACCGGGCTGCGCATCCTGCACCGGCCCGCGGGTGGGCTGGATTTATACCAGCGCCCCCAAGGCCGTGCAACACGAAATTACCAAGCCCCATGCGGTTTTCAGCCGATTTTGCACACGGCACAACTGCTGCGTTTCGTCAACTGTGCGGCACCGGGCTCTCCGGAGTCAGTGGGCCCGGCGTGCCGGGGCCGCCTTGCCGCGCGGCATCGGCTCGGTCGGCGCAGGTTCCTGCGGCGGCGACACCGGTGCCAGCGGCTGCACCAGCGCGAGGTCCAGCACCTCGTCGATCCAGCGCACCGGAATGATCTCCAGCCCGGTGGTGACGTTCTCCGGTATCTCGGCCAGATCCTTGGCGTTTTCCTGCGGAATGATCACCGTGCGGATGCCGCCACGCAGCGCCGCCAGGAGCTTCTCCTTCAGGCCGCCGATGGGAAGCACGCGCCCGCGCAGGGTGATCTCGCCGGTCATCGCCACGCCCGGCTTCACCGGCACGCGCGACAGCGCCGACACCAGCGCGGTGCACATGGCGATGCCCGCACTCGGACCATCCTTGGGCGTCGCCCCTTCGGGCACGTGCACGTGGATATCGTGCTTCTGGTGGGACTCCGGATCGAGGCCGAGGCGTTCTGCGCGCGCGCGCACCACCGACAGCGCCGCCTTGACCGATTCCTGCATCACTTCGCCAAGCTGGCCGGTGTGCTGCAGGTTGCCCTTGCCCGGCATGAGGGTGGCTTCGATCTGCAGCAGATCGCCGCCCACCTCGGTCCAGGCAAGGCCCGTGACCAGGCCGATCTCGGGCTGCGCTTCGGCGCGACCGAAGTCGAAGCGGCGCACGCCCAGGTAGGTATCGATCGTGTCCGGGGTGATCTTGATCGCGGTGGTGCGGCGACGCTTGCCGCGGGCTTCGGGCTTCGGTCCGGCCAGCGCGATGCGGGTGACGACCTTGCGGCAGATCTTGGAAATCTCGCGCTCGAGGTTGCGCACGCCGGATTCGCGCGTGTAATAGCGCACGATCTCGCGGATGGCGTCGGGTCCGATCGCGATCTCCTCGGGCTTGAGGCCGTTGCCCTTGATCTGCTTGGGCAACAGGTAGTTCATCGCGATGTTGACCTTCTCGTCCTCGGTGTAACCGGGAATGCGGATGACTTCCATCCGATCCAGCAGCGGGCCGGGGATATTGAGCGAGTTGGCGGTCGCCACGAACATCACTTCGGACAGATCCAGGTCCACTTCGAGGTAGTGGTCGTTGAAGGCGTGGTTCTGTTCGGGATCGAGCACTTCCAGCAGGGCCGAGGACGGATCGCCGCGGAAGTCCTGGCTCATCTTGTCGATCTCATCGAGCACGAACAGCGGGTTCTTCGTCCCCGCCTTGCTCAGGTTCTGGACCAGCCGCCCGGGCAGCGAACCGATGTAGGTGCGCCGATGGCCACGAATCTCGGCCTCATCGCGCACGCCACCCAGGCTCATCCGCACGAAGTTGCGGCCGGTCGCCTTGGCGATCGACTGGCCGAGCGAGGTTTTGCCAACGCCCGGCGGCCCGACCAGGCACAGGATCGGTCCCTTCATCTGCTTCACGCGCGACTGCACCGCCAGATATTCGAGGATGCGCTCCTTGACCTTCTCCAGCCCGTAGTGGTCGGCGTCGAGAATGTCCTGTGCCGCCTTGAGGTCGCGCCGCACCTTGGACCGCTTGCTCCAGGGCACGCCGACCAGCCAGTCGATGTAGTTGCGCACCACCGTGGCCTCGGCCGACATCGGTGCCATCTGACGCAGCTTGTTCAGCTCGGCCCGTGCCTTGGCCTCCACCGCCTTGGGCATCTTGGCGGCGACGATCTTGCGGGCCAGGTCGTCCTGCTCGTTCGGCTGCTCGTCGAGTTCGCCCAGCTCGCGCTGGATCGCCTTCATCTGTTCGTTGAGGTAGTACTCGCGCTGGCTCTTCTCCATCTGCGACTTGACCCGGCCACGGATGCGCTTCTCCAGCTGCTGCACGTCGATCTCGCCGTCGACGAAGCCGATCAGAAGTTCGAGACGTGCGCCCACGTCCAGGGTTTCGAGCAAGGTCTGCTTGTCCGCCAGGCGAATCCCGAGGTGTGCGGCGATGGTGTCCCCCACGCGGCCCGGATCCTCGATGCCCGCCAGCGTGGTGAGCAGCTCCGGCGGAATCTTCCGGCTGGTCTTCACGTACTGCTCGAACAGCGACATCAGTGAACGCACGGTCACGTCCAGTTCGCGCGGCTCGCGGTCGCTCAAAGGTGCCAGATCCTGTGCGTTGGCCACCAGCGCGCCGTCGACTTCTCGGCAATCGGCCACGCTTGCGCGCGCCACGCCTTCGGCCAGCACCTTGATCGTTCCGTCCGGAAGCTTCAGGAGCTGGAGCACCTGGGCCACGGTGCCCACGGTGTAGAGATCGGCACCGGTGGGATCGTCGATTTCAGGGCTGGTCTGGGCCACGAGCAGGATGCGCTTGTCCGCTTCCATCGCGCGATCCAGCGCATGCATCGACTTTTCCCTGCCAACGAACAGCGGGATCACCATGTGGGGATAAACCACCACGTCCCGAAGCGGCAGGACCGGCAGCGTCAGCATCTCGGGCATCTGGCTATCGCTCACAGAAACTCTCCATGTAGGGGCGACGGGCGTCTTGCCCTCGCGTTCCTCTCTCAGGTGGGGACGATAACACCACGCGCAAGGCCCGGCCGGAGCCGCGCTGCGGGAGCGTTACGGGCCCGCCGGAAGCCGTGGCGCGCGGCGTTCCCCGGCGCAGGCAAAAAAAACGGCCCCGGAGTCCGGGGCCGAAAAAGAAGAGCCTGTGAGTGCGTGAAAACGTGTGAAGAGGTCAGAATGGAACGATCCAGCTGGCCTCGAATTCGGCAACCGCGCCGCGGGAATAGGTATTGGATGAAAACACCGGCCCCGGCCCGAGGAAGGCCATGGACGGCGCATAGCTCGCCGTCAGTGCCAGCTCGCCTGCGCGGCTCAAGCCACGCCGATAGCCGAGAGCCAGGTTGGTATCGGTGTATTCGGGATCCAGGGCGCGCTGGTAGAGCGCCGATGTCGGTGATGGCTGCTGGCGCGTGGTGTAGCGCAACACCCACTGTCCCTGCCAGGGGTCATTGATCCGGGTTTCGGCCGAATACACCGTCAGGTCGCGCCAGGCAAACGCCGGGGCGTTGCCATCGGCCATCAGCGACAGCAGGCGCGTGGGCAGCGCGGTGCTGGTGAACGGCGTGATCTTGCTGAAGTAGACCCGCTCCATGCCGAGTGCGAACGACACGCCGGAAAATGCCTGCCACTCCAGCTGTCCGCCCAGACGCGCCGGCAGGTCGAAATCACCCGGCTCTCCGTAAATGCCCCGCACCGACTCGAAGGAACTCATGTCGAGCCGCGACTGCGCGCTCCAGGCCCATGCGACGCGATCGCCGACCGGCACCCGGTAGTCGAAGCGGACGCCGTGTCCGGTCACCATCTCGGTGATCGGCTGGCGCTCGCCCACGATGGCGGCGTACGGATCGTGGAAGCCGCGCATCAGGCCCAGGCCCGGGGTTGCAAACTGCTGCCGCGCGACGAGCGCGGTCACCCCCAGGCGGCCGAGGTTCTCGACCTCCTGCTGGAACGTGGCATCGAAAAACTGGCTGCGCACCGGCGCGGCGCGCGTCACCAGATCGACCGGCGCCGTCGAGGTGGTCGAGCCGTAGCCCAGACCCGAAGAGGCCGCCTCGCTCAAGGACAGGGTCAGGCTGCGCTGCACCGACGCCTTCGCGTCCGACAGCGCAAAAGTGACCCGATGGCGCTGGGTGCCGAACACCTGGTCGCGCAGCGTCGGCGCAAGGCTCTTGGCCGTTGGCGCATCGTTCCAGGCGTAATCGGGCATGATGCTGCGCCGCGCGAACTCGCGCCAGGATTCCGGCCCCTGCCCTGCGGCCTGCGCCACACCGCCCGAGGCCAATCCGGCGACACAGGCGGCGGCGAGCGCGCGGCGTGCGAACAAATTGCGGTTGGACGTGCTGTTCATGGCTCGATGGCAACCTTGGACGGGCGCGAGTATGGCGAACAAACAACAGGACGTCAACGAAAAAAACGCGGGCTGCCGCCGTTTTCCGATCGCACCCTGCTTTTTCGCCACATCCGGCAGGGCGCCTGTTGCGCCAACGCAACAGAAGGCCTCCGATCACGGCCCGAGCCGGCACATCGCGGGCATCCCGCGGCCGCGCAGGCACGGGTCCGCACGAGCGCCGTCGGGCGCGGCCCTTACTGGGCGGTACGGCGGGCGATGGCGCGGGCAAAGTCCATGGTTGATCCACCGCCGCCCAGGTCCGAAGTCAGGCTGTCGCGCGCCTCCATCGTGGCCACGATCGCCCGGCGCAGGCGGCGCGCCTCCTGCTCCATGCCCAGGTGGCCGAGCATTTGCCCCGCCCCCAGCATCAGCGCCACGGGGTTGGCGATGCCGCGCCCGGCGATGTCCGGCGCGGTGCCGTGGACCGCCTCGAAGATCGCCGCGTCCTTGCCGATGTTGGCACCCGGTGCCAGGCCCAGGCCGCCGACCAGGCCCGCGCACAGATCGGAAATGATGTCGCCGAACAGGTTGGTGGTGACGATCACGTCGAACTGTTCCGGACGCATCACCAGCTGCATGCAGGTGTTGTCGACGATCATCTCGTTGAAATCGATGTCCGGGTACTGCGCCGCGATTTCGCGCGCCACGCGCAGGAACAGGCCCGAGGTGGTCTTGAGGATGTTGGCCTTGTGCACCACCGTCACCTTGCGCCGACCGGCCGACCGGGCCAGCTCGAAGGCGTAGCGGACGATGCGGTCGGAACCCTTGCGGGTGATCTTCTGGGTCAGGGTCGCGGTCTCGCCGTCTTCCGACAGCGCCTGGCCTTCACCGATGTAGGCTCCCTCGGTGTTCTCGCGCACCGTGATGATGTCGATGCCCTCGTAGCGCGCCCTGGTGTTGGGGAAGGTGATTGCCGGACGCACGTTGGCATACAGATCGAAGCGCCGGCGCAGCGCCACGTTGATCGAGGAAAAGCCTTCGCCCACCGGCGTGGTCAGCGGGCTCTTGAGCGCCACGCCCAGGCGTTCGATGGTCTCCAGCGTGCGCGCCGGCAGCAGTTCGCCGTCCTTCTCGTAGGCGGCAAGGCCGGCATCGACGAATTCGTACTGCAGGCCAAGCGCCATGGCGTCGAGCACATGCAGGGTGGCCTCCATGATCTCGGGGCCGATGCCGTCACCGCGGATCACTGCAATCGTCGGGTTCATCGTGGACTGGTCCTTGTGCATGGGTGAAAGGGACCCGACGCGCTCCGGCGTCGAGTTGACCGCCCATTATCGTCCAGCGACGGCTTGGGGTACAGTTGACGGCATGCGACTTTTGGCGAAATTCACCGTTGCCCTGCTCCTGTCCGGCGCGCTGCCGGCGGCGGCGTTCGAGCCGGCGCGCATCGAACTGGTGGTCGACGCCGGTGAACAGGCGTACTTCAACGTATCGGGCACCTGGCCCGATACCTGCCCGCCGCGCCTGGCGGGAATCATGGTCGAGGACCGCGACGTGACCCTGCTGGGTGCGCGCGAATCCGCCGGCTGCCAGCCCTCGCCCACACCCTATTCACTGGCGAGCACACGGATGCCGTTGCCCAGCCTGCTGCCCGGGGCGGGCATCCACCGCGTGCGCCTGCAGTTGGACGATTCCGCCGACGGCACCCGCCCCGCACTCGCGGGCTTCGCCTTGGTGCAGGTTGGAACGACGCCTGGCCTGGCGCTCGAAACCGGGTTCTGGTGGGCCGAACAGGGCGGCGAGTTCGATGCCGGCCCCGGGCTCGGTCTGTCGGTGGAAACCCAATCCGGTCTCATCAGCCTCAGCGTGATGGGCTACGACGCGCAGGGCGCATCGGCCTGGTACTTCGGGGCCGGCGAGATCGACTCGGGCACGGCACACCTGGAGCTGGCCCAGTTCGAGGGCGGTGCCGGCCCGTTTGCACGCTACACCGCGCCGGAAACGGTCCGGCTCAGCGGCGGCGTGGACGTGGAACCCATCACCCCGTCACGCGCCGTGCTGTGGTTCTCGCGACCGAATCCGGAAACCGGCCTGATCGACCTGCGTCCGCTGTCGGTCGTGCGCTTCAGCTTCGCCCAGGACCCGGGTGAGGCGCTGCTCGGCCGCTGGGTGCTGACCAGCGCCGACGCCAGCCAGCGCATCACGCGCTGGCTCGACTTCGTACGCAGCGAATCGGTGGAAGGCGGCTTCATCCTGCACGATGCGGAGGGTGCCGTGCTCCGGTGCGAGGCCACGCCCGGCCTGCCCGGCTCGCCGCCGGCGCTGTGCCGGCTGGACGCGGGCGACGGCGACGCGGTCGAATTCACCGACATCGCGCTGCGCCGCCTCGCCGGCTGGGACGCCGACGCGCACCGCACGCTGGCGTTCCGGATCGACTGACCCGGCGCGCGGCGCTCAGGCGTCAGGCGCGGCCTGCGCGAGGGTCGCCAGCAGCGGATCCAGACCACCGGCGCGATCCAGCTTCACCAGGTCGTCATAGCCACCGACGTGGGTATCCCCGATGAAGATCTGCGGCACCGAGGTGCGCTGCGCCCGCGCCCGCATTTCTTCGCGCCGCGCCGGGTCTTCATCCACCCGGATTTCCTCGACCTCGACGCCCTTGTTGGCAAGGTAGCGCTTGGCCGACACGCAGTACGGGCAGACCCGCGTGGTGTACATCAGGACCTTGTTCATGTGCCGACTCCGCATCAAAGAGGGGGAATGGCCCCCGACGCGGCCCATTTTGCCCGCACTCACCCGCCAGCGCACGGCAGGCCGGGGCGGAAAAGTTCACGCCAAGTTAACGCGCCACCGCCAGCAGCGCGCCATGATGGCAGCCTGATCCTCTGCAGCACCCTCGCCATGATCCGACGCTGGACGCTCTGCATCGCGCTTTCCGCCGCCCTGCCTCTGGCCGGGGCGCAGACGCCTGGCACCCTGCCGGAAATGGGATCGTCCGCCGCCGAGCTGCTGACCCCGGCGCAGGAACAGGCCTACGGCGGGATGATGCTGCGCCAGCTGCGCGCCTACGACATGGTCATCGACGACCCGCTGCTGGAAGGCTATCTGCAGGGACTGGGCTATCGCCTCGCCTCGCGCAGCGACCGGCCGGTGCAGCCCTTCACCTTTTTCCTGATGCGATCGCGCCAGATCAACGCCTTTGCCACGATCGGCGGCTACATCGGGATGAACGCCGGACTCATCCTCACCGCCGAGCGCGAGGACGAAGTGGCCGCGGTCATGGCGCACGAGATTGCCCACGTCACCCAGCGCCACGTCCTGCGCGCGGTGGAGAAAGCACAGCGCGACCAGCTGCCGATCATGCTCGGCATGCTCGGGGCGATCCTGGCCAGCTCCCAGGCCGGCAGCGGCGATGGCGTGCAGGCCGCGATCGTGGGCGGCATGTCGATGATCCAGCAGCGCCAGATCGACTACACCCGCTCCAACGAGCACGAAGCCGACCGCCTCGGCATCCAGACACTCTCCCGCGCCGGCTACGAGCCGATCGCCATGGCCGACTTCTTCGCGCGCATGGAGCGCCAGATGCGCGGCAACACCGGCGGCGCACAAGCACCCGAATACCTGCGCTCGCACCCGGTCACCACCACCCGCATCAGCGAGGCCAAGGCGCGCGCCGAGCAGATCGGCATGGCCATGACCTGCGCCACGGCATCCGGCAATTCCGACACGGGCACCCCCGCCGCCCGCGCCGCGCGCTGCGTGTTGCCCGCGGAGCTGCCGCCGGCGCGCACGCTGGCCAACCCGCTCCTGCCCGACTACGTGGCCGAGGCCATGGCCGAACCCGGCACCACGCGCGCCCTGTTCGACCTGGCGCGCGAGCGCCTGCGCGTGCTCTCGGCCACCTCGCCGGGCGAGGCGGTCAACGAATACCTGCGCCATCGCCGCGCCAGTCCCGAGGCATTCACTGCGGCACAGCGCTATGGCCTGGCGCTGGCGCAAAGCCTGTCCGGGGATACCGCAGCGGCCGAAACCGGGCTCGCCGCCTTGTCCCGCGAATTTCCCGAGCTCTACTGGATCGATCTGGCGCATGCCGAAAACGAGCATCGCGCCGGGCAGCGTGAAATCTCCCGGGCGCGCTACGAGGCGCTTCTGGCCGCGCGCCCGAAGAACACCGCGATCACCCTGAGCTACGCCGCAGCCCTGGCCGAATACGGCAGCGTCGACGCGGCGCGCGCCGCGCAGGAACTGCTGCGGCCGCTGCTCGCCACCCACGGCGACGATCCCGGCTTCCAGCGCGCCTACGCGCGCGCGTGCGAGGTCGCCGGGGACGAGGTTCGCGCCGCCGAGGCCTATGCCGAAGTCGCCTGGCTCAACGGCCGCCCGGACGATGCGCTCGGGCAGCTCGAGCGCTTGCGCAAGAACGGCGACCTGGACTTCTACCAGCGCGCCCGCGTCGACGCGCGCATTGCCGCGATCACGCCCGATGCGCTGGAGATGCGCCGACAGGCCCGAAGCGATGCCTCCGCCAACCTGGACTCCACTCCGGGTTGGCGGATCGGCCGCTGACCGGGCACCGGTCGCAGCGCGCTGTCACCCACGATGGCACGGCGATTGCTATGCTTTCGCGATGTCGCGACCCATCCCGAGCCCCCACCGCCCGAAGAAGGCCGCCGCAGTGCGCGACCTCGACGACCCTGCGCTGTACCTCAACCGCGAGCTTTCGCAGCTGGAGTTCAACTTCCGCGTGCTGGCCCAGGCCATGGACGAGCGCGTGCCGCTGCTCGAGCGCCTGCGCTACCTGTGCATTTCCTGCACCAATCTCGATGAGTTCTTCGAGATCCGGGTCGCGGGCGTGCACCACATGCAGGAAATGGGTTCGCCGCTGCCGCCCGATGCGATCCCGATCAGCACCCTGCTCAACCTGATCCACGCGCGCGCCACCGAGCTGGTCGATACCCAGTACCGCTATTGGCGCCAGACCCTGCGCCCGGCGCTGGACGCCGCCGGCGTGCGCATCCTGTCGCCGGAAGCCTGGAACGCCCGCCAGAGACGCTGGCTCAAGCAGCACTTCGTCAGCGACATCATGCCGGTGCTTTCACCGCTGGGGCTGGATCCGGCGCATCCGTTCCCGCGCATCCTCAACAAGAGCCTCAACGTCGTGGTCGTGCTGCAGGGCAAGGACGCCTTCGGGCGCGCCAGCGGCATGGCGATCGTGCGCGCGCCGCGTTCGCTGCCGCGCATCATCCAGCTCCCCGAATCCGTTTCCGGCGGGCCGCACGATTTCGTCCTGCTGTCGGCCACGCTGTCGAGCTTTGCCGGGGAGATGTTTCCCGGAATGCGGGTCAAGGGCATCCACCAGTTCCGCGTGACGCGCAATTCCGAACTGTTCGTGGACGAAGACGAAGTGGAGAACATCGCCCACGCGGTGCAGGACGAGCTGCGCGGACGCGGCTTCGCGCGGGCGATGCGCCTGGAAATCGCGGAAAGCTGCCCGAACGACATCGTGCAGTCGCTGCTGGAAAACTTCGAGCTCGCCCCCAATGCCGTCTACCGCATCAACGGCCCGGTCAACCTCAACCGCGTCACCGCGGTCTACGACCTGGTGGACCGCCCGGAGCTGAAGTTTCCGCCGTTCACCTCGCGCCGCCACCCCGAGGGCGAGGAGGAACGCATCTTCGACACGCTGCGCGCCGGCGACGTGCTGCTGCACCATCCCTTCGACTCCTTCAGCGCCGTGGTGTCGCTGATCAAGACCGCGGCGCGCGATCCGGACGTGCTGGCGATCAAGCAGACGCTCTATCGCGCCGGCAAGGATTCGGTGCTGGTGGAGCACCTGGTGGAGGCGGCGCGCGGCGGCAAGGACGTCACGGTCGTCATCGAACTGCGCGCGCGTTTCGACGAGGAGGCCAACCTGGGCCTGGCCGACCGCCTGCAGGAAGCCGGCGTGCAGGTGGTCTACGGCGTGGTGGGTTACAAAACCCACGCCAAGATGCTGCTGATCGTGCGGCGCGAGGGCAGCCGGCTGCAGCGCTATACCCACCTGTCCACCGGCAACTACCACACCGGCACGGCGCGCCAGTACACCGACATCGGCCTGATGACCGCGCACCCGGAAATCGGCGAGGACGTGCACCGCCTGTTCCAGCAGCTCTCCGGCCTGGTGCCGTCGTTCAAGCTGACGCGCCTGCTGCAGGCGCCCTTCACCCTGCATGCCGCCGTGCTGGCAAAGATCGCGCGCGAAGCCGCGCACGCGCAGGCCGGCAAACCGGCGCGGATCATCGCCAAGATCAACGCGCTCAACGAACCCAAGGTGATGCGGGCGCTGTTCGAGGCATCCCGCGCGGGCGTGGAGATCGACCTCATCGTGCGCGGCGCGTGCTGCCTGCGCCCCGGAATCCCCGGAGTATCCGAAACCATCCGGGTGCGCTCGGTGGTGGGACGATTCCTCGAACATGCCCGGGTCTACTGGTTCGGCAACGATGGCGAACCGGAGCTGTACTGCTCCAGCGCCGACTGGCTCGAGCGCAATCTGCTGCGCCGGATCGAGACCTGTTTCCCCATCCTGGACCCGGCGCTGGCACAGCGCGTCTACGACGAAGAGCTCGCCAACTATCTGGCCGACAATACCCAGTCTTGGTCGCTTCAGGCCGACGGCGGTTACCTGCGCAACGAACCGCAGGGCGACGAGATGCCCCACTCGGCACAGAACGCACTGGTGGCCCGCCTATGCCGATGAGCAGCACGGCCCTGCGCGAAGGTGAGCTGATGGCGGCCATCGACATCGGCTCCAACAGTTTCCACATGGTGGTGGCGCGCAACGTGCTGGGGCAGCTTCGCATCGTCGACCGTCTGCGCGAGACCGTGCGGATCGCCACCGGCCTGCGCGCCAATGGCGACCTGGATCCGGCGGCGCGCGATCGCGCCTTCGCCTGCCTGGCCCGCTTCGGCGAACGCATCCACAGCTTCCCGCCCAACCGGGTGCGCGCCATCGCCACCAACACGGTGCGGCGGCTGCGCAACCCGCAGGCCTTCCTGATTCCGGCGGAAACCGCGCTGGGGCACGCCATCGAGGTGGTTTCCGGCCGCGAGGAAGCGCGCCTGATCTACCTGGGCGTCGCGCACGGCCTGCCCCCCAGCGACGCGCGCCGGCTGGTGATCGACATCGGTGGCGGCTCCACCGAGTTCATCATCGGCACCGGGTTCCAGCCGCTGGAGCGCGAAAGCCTGCAGATGGGCTGCGTGGCCACGACGCGCCGATTTTTCCCGGACGGCAAGATTTCCCAGCAGCGCTGGCAGGCCGGCCAGCTCGAACTGGCCCAGCAGTTCCAGCAGTTTTCCGCCGCGTATCGCACGCTGGGCTGGGACGAGGCCATCGGGTCTTCGGGTACGGCGCGGGCCATCGCGGAAATGCAGGCCGCCAGCGGCACCAGCGTGGATGCGATCACGCCCGCGGGCCTGGAGCGTTCCGTCGAGGCCCTGCTCAAGTTCCGGCGGATCGAGGACATCCGGCTGCCCGGGGTTTCCGCCGACCGGCGACCGGTCATCGCCGGCGGACTGATGGTGATGGCCACCGCGTTCCGCGAACTGGAACTGACGCAGATGCGCGCCTGCGAGACCGCCATGCGCGAGGGCGTCCTCCACGACATGCTGGGACGCAGTCAGAACCGCGACCCGCGCGACGCCGCGATCGCGGCCATGGCGCTGCGCTATGGCGTCGATACCGATCACGCCGCGCGGGTCGAATCCATGGCGCTGGCGCTGTTCGATCAGGTCCGGGACACCTGGGCGCTGGACGACGACGACCGCCTCATGCTCGGCTGGGCGGCACGCCTGCACGAACTGGGCCTGGCCATCTCGCACAGCCAGCACCAGAAGCACGCGGCCTACGTCATCGCCAACTCGGACATCGACGGCTTTTCGCGTCAGGAGCAGACCGTGCTGGCCGCACTGGTGCGCTGCCAGCGCCGCGGCCTGTCGCGCAGCCTGGTGTCGGGGCTGCCGGCGCGCGCCGCGCACGCGACGCTGCGCAACGCCGTGCTGCTGCGCCTTGCCATCCTCCTGTGCCGCAGCCACGCCGCCGAACTCCCCAACCTGGGCCTGAGCGCGAACGAGGCCAGAATCCAGCTTGCAATCCCGCGTGCGTGGCTCGCCGCGCACGCGCTGGCGCGCGCCGATCTTGCGACCGAGCGCGAGGATCTTGCGGAAGTGGGGCTCGTACTTTCCGTCCGCGAGACGGAGTGAACGGGCACCGGCAGCGCCCGTTCCGGGAACCGCGGATCAATCGCCCATGAGCTTTTGGCGGTGCTCCCAACGCTCCTGGGCATCGAAGCTCAGGGTAGCGATGGGGCGCGCTTCCAGCCGCTCCAGGCCGATTTCCTCACCGGTTTCCTCGCAGTAACCGTAATCGCCTTCTTCAATGCGCTTGAGCGCCTTGTCGATCTTCGAGATCAGCTTGCGATAGCGATCACGGGTCCGCAGTTCGAGCGAATTTTCCGTCTCGCGCGTGGCGCGCTCGGCGTCGTCACCGACGTCGCGCACTTCCTCGCGCAGGTTGTCGATGGTCTGCTGGGATTCCTCGACCAGATCCGCGCGCCATTTCATCAGCTTCTGGCGGAAATACTCGAGCTGCTCGGGACTCATGTATTCCTCGCCCGGCTTGGGGCGATAGCCCATCGGCAGATCGGGACGGTCGGGCAGAATGGCAGCGCCGGAATCGGCAACGGGGGGCAGCGTCTTCGGCGTCCTGGCCTTGGCGCTTTGGGGTGCAGCGTGGGTCATCGTCTTCCTTGCAGGGGTTTGTTCGGCGGATCGCGCCGGCACGGCCTTCTTGGCCGGCGCGGCAGTCGCCTTGCGGGTTTGTCCGGAGGCGCGGGACGCGGGCTTGGCTGCCGCCTTGCCGCCCGTCCCGGCCTTTGATGTCCTGGCCGGTGCCGTCTTGGTCGCCGCAGCCTTCGGCTTGACCAGTCGTACCAGCGATTCAGCCACGCGCTTGATGGCGCTGGCAGGCGTGCTGCCGGCCTTCTTTGCCGGCGCGGCTTTCGTCACGGCCTTCTTCGGGGCCGCCTTGCTCACGGCGGCCGTTTTGGGTGCCGTTTTCTTCGACACAGCCTTCTTTGCCGGTGTCGCCCTGGTCGCGGCCGCCTTCTTCGCGACAGGCTTCTTCGCAGCGACCTTCTTCACCACAGCCTTTTTCGCCGCGACCTTTTTCGCCGCTGGCATCTTCACGGTCGCCTTCTTCGCTGCGGCCGCGCCGGCAGGTCCCTTCTTCGCAACCGCCTTGGTCGCAGGCCGGGCAGCAGGCTTCTTCACGGCCTTGCCAGCCTGTGCGGCGGCCTTTGCAGGAGATCGATCGGACGCTTTCGCTTTCGTTGCCACGGTGGAGGCCCCCGGAGAATCGTCGTTGAGCACGAGTGGTCGCGTGTTATAGCCTAGTCCCCCCGAAGCGGCAAGCGTGCCGCGGGCGGGAATCCGCTTTCCGACGCGTCACTCCATGAATTCTCCGGTCATTGCGTTACTGCGCGGCTACAAACGCTTCATCAGTCCGCTGCTGGGTCAGCACTGCCGCTTCCATCCCAGCTGTTCGATGTACGCCATCGAGGCCATCCAGGTGCACGGCCACCTGCGCGGCGGCTGGCTTGCGATCAAGCGGCTCGCGCGCTGCCAGCCGCTATGCGAGGGCGGGCTGGATCCGGTGCCCCCCCGCCAGCCGCACGGCTGAAGCCGCACCTCGCCGGACGCACTCGGGGCAGCCTGTCCGCCGTGCAGACACACCCGCATCGCGCGGGGCTGGCCCCGACGGGCACAGGCCGAGGATAATGCGCGGCCGGCGGCTGCATGCAGCGAGCAACACCCCCTTCCCTTTCCGGAGCGCCCGATGGCCGACGCCTCCCGCCACGACAGGACCGCCCGCCAGCTGCGGCTGCTGTCCGATGCGCTCGACACCGGCCGGCTGGGGCCGGTGCGACGGCTGATCAACACGCTCTCGCCGGCCGAGATCGCCAACCTCCTCGAGTCCCTGCCCACGCCCAAGCGCTCCCTGGTGTGGGGCCTGGTCGATCCGGAAGACGACGGCGAGGTGCTGGTCCACGTCGGCGAGGACGTTCGCGAAAGCCTGATCGCGGAGATGGATGCGGACGAGCTGGTCGCCGCGGTCGAAGACCTCGACATCGACGATCTGGCCGATATCGCCGAGGACCTCCCCGACCAGGTGATCGCGGAAGTCCTGCGTTCGATGGATCGCGAAAACCGCGATCGCCTCGAACAGGTGCTCTCCTTCCCCGAGGGCAGCGCCGGACGCCTGATGAATCCGGACGTGGTGACGGTGCGCGCCGACACCACGGTGGACGTGGTGTTGCGCTACCTGCGCCTGCGCGGCGAGCTGCCCGACCATACCGACTACCTGTTCGTCGTCAGCCGCAGGCACCAGTACCTGGGCCGGGTTTCGCTCAGCTCCCTGCTCACCCACGAAACCTCCACCCCGATCAACGAGCTGATCGACGACGAGCAATCGGCCATTCCCGCCGGCACCAGCGAGCGCGAGGTAGCCAACCAGTTCTCCGATCACGACTGGGTCTCGGCTCCGGTGGTGGACGAAAGCAACATCCTGCTCGGCCGCATCACCATCGACGACGTGGTCGACATCATCCGCGAGCAGGCCGAACACCAGGCCCTGGGCGCGGCGGGTCTGGGCGAGGACGAGGACCTGTTCAGCCCGGTCGGGCGCGCGATGCGGCGGCGACTGGTGTGGCTCTTCGTAAACCTGTGCACCGCCTTCATCGCGGCCAACGTGGTCGGCAATTTCGAAGGCACGATCGACAAGCTCGTCGCACTCGCGGTGCTGATGCCGATGGTCGCGGGCCTCGGCGGCAATGCCGGCACCCAGGTGCTGGCGCTCACGATCCGCGGCCTGGCGCTGGGTCAGGTCGGTGCCTCCAACGTACTGATCCTGCTGTGGAAGGAACTGCGCGTGGCGCTGTTCAACGGCCTGCTGATGGGCGCGGTGCTGGGCCTGATCGTGTATGCCTGGTTCCGGAACCCGGGGCTGTCGCTGGTGATCTTCGTGGCGCTGACCGTCAATCTCCTGTTGGCCGCCATGGTGGGCGTGACGATTCCGCTGCTGCTCAGGCGCATGGGTTTCGATCCGGCGCTGGGCAGCGGGATCTTCCTCACCGCGCTGACCGACTCGCTCGGCTTCTTCACCTTCCTGGGGCTGGCGACGCTGGTGCTGATGGAGTGATCCGCGCGTCGGCCGGCACCTGACAACAGCGCCCGTCGGGAATAGGATCAGAACCACCGTCACGCATCGGCAAAGGAGAATCTCCATGTCCACCTGGCATACGTTCACCCTCGGCCTGCTGCTGTCCTGCACCGCCGCCACGGCCGCCGCCTCCGGCGTCGGCTCGCTCAAGGGTGCCATCAGCGGAACGGACGCCGGCTCCCTGCTGTCCTCCAACGCCGGCAACGTCGCCGGCATCGTGCAGTTCTGCATAAAGAACAAGTACCTGGGCGATAGCGCCGCCGGCGCGGTCAAGGACCGGCTGCTGGGCAAGCTCTCCCTCGGCGGCAACGCCGAAACCGCGCCGGAACCGGAGGACGACGAAGGCTACGCCAACGGCCTCAAGGGCCTGCTCTCGACCAGGGACGGCAAGAGCCTCGACCTTTCCGACCGCAGCGACAAGCTCAAGGAAAAGCTCACGGAGAAGGCCTGCGGCGTGGTGCTGGATCAGGCCAAGGGGATGCTCGGCGGCTGAGGGCGGTACGGGCGGTGTTGTTTGCCGGGCGATCGGGCGTTTACGCCGGGATTTCGCCCGTCCCGGCGGCGACCGCGCCGGCTCGCGCTTTCATCGGCGGGTGGCGTGTGCGGCTTCTTTTGCCTCTGGTTTGGATGTTTTCGCAGGGTTTCGTCCGCCTCGGCGGCGGCCGAGTTACCTTTCTTTGCTTGCCCAAAGAAAGGTAACCCAAAGAAATGGCACCCCGGCACCGCGCGCCGTCTGCTGCGCAGCCGTCGTGCCCTGCGTTGCTCGGCACCCGGCGGCCGGCGCGAACTCGGCCATCCATGGCCTCGAACAATCGCGCCTATCCCCGCCGGCTGCCTGCGCTACTCGGCGCGGCTCATGGGGACCCGGTAGATCAAGAGCGAAAGCGGGATGACCCCACGCTCGTGCTCTTGGGGTCCCCATGTGGCCCGCAGGGGCGCGGGCATGGATGCCCGCGCGCTTCCCGGAGACACGGGATGCGCCATCGGGAAACCCCGGCACCGCCTCACGAACCCGGAAGGCTTCATCTTCCGGGCGGGCCGCTGGGGTGTCGTTCTCTTTACTCCGGGCATCCTGCCCTCCGCCCCTTCGGGGCCGGCTTCGCCGTTCGCGCCGCTCCTGCGGCGCAGTGCCTACTTCCTCTTGGACAAGCAAGAGAAAGCAGGTCGGCCGCCGCTGAGGCGGTCGAAACCTCACGAAAGCGCAAAATCAATAGACGAAGGAAGCCGAAGCCCGGGTCGAGGTGAAACCGACGATCACGGAAGATCGATCCGATGCCGCACCAGCAGCTGCACGCCGCAGCGGTCGCGGAAATCGTCGGTTTCCAGCTGGTAGGCCAGGTGCAGGTGCGAAGCAGGTGGCGTGCCGTCGAAGCCGCTGAAATGGATCGCATCGATCGGAACACCGGAGGCAGTGTGGCGCAACTGCAGCTTCAGATGACCATTGCCGACCACGCGCCAGCCGGCGACGGTGAACTCGTCGTCGAACACCGGTTCGGGAAAGCCCTGCCCCCACGGGCCGCCGTCACGCAGCTGCTCGGCCAGGTCGCGGCTCAAATCCTGCGGGGCGAGCGCGCCGTCGCTGAGGAGTTCCGCGCGCAGGGCGGCGGGGTCAAGGCGTTCTGCGGCGAGCGTGGTGAAAGCCGCGTGGAAGGCATCGAGATTTTCCGGCGCGAGGCTCAGGCCGGCGGCCATCGCATGGCCGCCGAAGCGGGCGATGAGATCGGGTTGGGCGGCGGCGAGATCGGCCAGGGCATCGCGGATATGGAAACCGGGAATCGAGCGCGCGGAGCCACGCAACAGACCATCCTCGCCACCCGGCGCGAAGGCGACCGTGGGGCGATGCACGCGCTCTTTCAGGCGCGAAGCCACCAGACCCACGACGCCTGGATGCCAGTCTTCATCGAACACGCACAATGCGGCATCGCCGCTGCCGCCGGCTTCGATGGCGGCGATACAACTTGCGGCCATGGCTTCGGCCTGCTGCAGCATCTGGTCTTGCAGGTCGCGGCGCTCGCGGTTGATGGCATCGAGCTGTGCCGCCAGCCGCAGCGCCGTGGCCTCGTCATCGGCGAGCAGACACTCGATGCCCAGCGCCATGTCTTCGAGCCGGCCTGCGGCATTGATGCGCGGGCCAAGCGCGAAACCCAGGTCGGCGCTGCCGAGGCGCTCGGGAGTGCGCCCCGACACCTGCATCAGCGCGCGCAAGCCCGCCTGCGCGACACCGGCGCGCAGGCGTTTCAGGCCCGCGGCCACGAGGATGCGGTTGTTCTCGTCCAGCGGCACCATGTCCGCGACCGTGCCCAGCGCGACCAGATCGAGCAGCACGGAAAGATCCGGCTCGCGGCCGTGGGCGAACGCGCCCTGCGCGCGCAGCTGCGCGCGCAGCGCGAGCAGCAGGTAGAACATCACGCCGACCCCGGCCAGCGCCTTGCTCGGGAAGCCGTCGCCGCGCAGGTTGGGATTGACGATGGCATCGGCCTGCGGCAGCTGCGCGCCGGGAAGGTGATGATCGGTGACGATCACGCGCATGCCCGCTGCGCGCGCGGCGGCGACGCCGGGCACGCAGGCGATGCCGTTGTCCACGGTCAGGAGCAGGTCGGGCGCAAGATCGGCCAGATCGGCCACCAGCGCCGGCGAAAGGCCGTAGCCGTGGCGCATCCGGTGCGGCACGCGATAGCTGACCTGACGCGCGCCGAGCAGGCGCAGGCCACGCACCGCGACGGCGGTGCCGGTCGCGCCATCGGCGTCGAAATCGCCGATCACGCAGATGCGCAGATCGTCTGTGATGGCTTCGACCAGCAGCTCCACGGCGCGATCCAGCCCGCCCAGCAGGCCTGGCGGCAGCAGCGTGCCAAGGCGATGGCGCACCTGCGCGATGTCGGTCACGCCGCGTGCCGCATACACGCGTCGCAGCACCGGATGCACCGCGTCGGGCCAATCGCCGGTCACGACGGAGGCGCGGCGACGAATGACCATCGCTGCCGTACTCACGCCGGAAGATGCCTGCGCCAGACGCGCCAGCGGTGCGCGGCACGCCAGCGCAGCAGGTGGCCGTCACCGAAATCCAGACGCAGTTCGTCCAGCGCACCGCGCCGCACCTGCGCGACCAGTGGCGCGATCCAGTGCTCCTCGAGAAGCGCGGCGTCGCGCACCTCGCGCAGATCCACCAGCGCCGCAGGCGGCAGCGTGGCCACCTCCGGATCGGTGCTGGGCTCCACGCCGGCGCGCTGCGCCAGCGCGCGCAGCAGCACGTCGCCGCTGCGCACCTGCGCGCGCGCGCTGCGCACGTGGTCGGGCAGGCGCGATGCGCCCCAGAACCAGAGCGTGTTGACCGGCAGCTTGCCGGCGGCCGCACGCCGCGCGTTGACCTCGTGGTTGTGCAGGATCACCTGCGCTTCGTTCATCAGCCGCCGCCAGCGCCGGCCGGCGTCGCCCTCGGGCATGTGGGCGAAGAGATCGTCACCGATGACCTCCAACGGCGGATCGAAGTCAGGCAGCCTCGCATCGGGCGGCAGGCACAGGTACCAGCGCGAAGGCACGGGTGCCGAGATCGGTAAACCTTCGTCACCGAACAGCGGCTTGAGCGGGGCCAGCAGTGCCTCGCATTCCTCCGGCGAAACATCCATTTCGCCGCAGGCATACAGGCGCACCGTGGCCATGTCGGCGCGTACGAAGCCCGGATCGGCGCGCAGCCAGGTGCAACCGGCGGCATCGCCGGCGTCGAGCTGGCGCGTCAGCGCCGCCACCGGAAGTCCACGCGGCAGGATGTCGAAGGCACGCGCGATGCGCGCCGCCTCGCCCACCTCCACCGGTTCCTCGTCCGCGCGGCAGGCCAATCGATGCAGGACCATCGGCGGGCGCACCTGTTCGCGCAGCACCGCCCAGGGCGGCAGCCACAGCAGCGCATCCGTGGGATCGGGCCTGCTCACCACGACCCGTCAGCCGTAGCGCACCGCGACGATTTCATAGCTGCGCCGGCCGCCGGGTGCCTCGATCTGGACCACGTCGCCCTCGCTGCGCCCGATCAGCGCGCGCGAGATCGGCGCGGTGATCGAGACGAGGCCGAGGCGGATGTCGGCCTCCAGTTCGCCCACGATCTGGTAGGTGACCTCGTCGCCGCTGTCCTCGTCGACCAGTTCGACCGTCGCGCCGAACACGATGCGAACACCCACGTCGAGCGTGGCGACGTCGATGAGCTGGGCGTTGGACAGGGTCGCCTCCAGCTCCTGGATGCGGCCCTCGATGAAACCCTGCTGCTCGCGCGCGGCATGGTATTCGGCGTTCTCCTTGAGGTCGCCGTGCGCGCGCGCCTCGGCGATGGCGGCGATCACCGCGGGGCGCTTGACGCTCTTGAGGTGTTCCAGTTCCTGGCGCAGCCGCTGCGCGCCCTGGGTGGTCATCGGTGGTCTCATGCGTGTTCTCCGCTGCCGCCGGCCGCAAGGCGGGCGTGCAGTTCCTGCAGTGAATGGACGTCGCCCTGCTCGCGCGAGGCGAGCGAATCGACCAGTGCCACCGCCCCGGTCATGGTGGTGGAATAGGTGACTTTCTGCTGCAGGGCGCTGCGCCGGATCGAAAACGAGTCGGCGATCGCCTGGCGTCCCTCGGTCGTGTTCACGATATACACGATTTCACCGTTCTTGATGAGATCGACGATGTGCGGGCGGCCTTCGGCCACCTTGTTGACGCGCTCGCAGGGCACGCCGGCATCGTTGAGAACCTTCGCGGTGCCGCCGGTGGCGACCAGCGAAAAGCCATGCTCGAGCAGTGCGCGCGCCAGCGGCAGGAGCCGCGCCTTGTCCGGATCGCGCACCGAGACAAACGCCTTTCCGCGCGGCGGCTCGACGATGCTGGCGGCCTCCTGCGCGCGCGCGAAGGCGGCGTTGAAGCTCACGCCCACGCCCATCACTTCGCCGGTGGAGCGCATTTCCGGGCCGAGGATCGGGTCGACGTTCTGGAACTTGGCGAACGGGAACACGGCTTCCTTGACCGAGGTATAGGGCGGCACCACCTCGCGCGTGGCACCCTGTTCCGCCAGCGTCTTCCCGGCCATGCAGCGCGCGGCGATCTTGGCCAGCGCCACGCCGGTGGCCTTGGACACGAAGGGCACGGTGCGCGAGGCGCGCGGGTTCACCTCCAGCACGAAGATGTCCTCGCCCTGGATCGCGAACTGCGTGTTCATCAGCCCGATCACGTTGAGCCCGCGCGCCATCGCAGCGACCTGCTCGCGCAGGCGGTCCTGGATCGCGGCGGAGAGCGAATACGGCGGCAGCGAGCAGGAGGAGTCGCCCGAATGCACGCCGGCCTCCTCGATGTGCTGCATGATGCCGCCGATCAGCACGCCGCCCTGGGCGTCGGCGATGAGGTCCACGTCCACCTCCACGGCATTGTCGAGAAAGCGGTCGAGCAGCACCGGCGAATTTTCGGATACCTGCACCGCATCGCGGATATAGCGCGAAAGGTCGGCGTCGGAATAGACCACTTCCATGGCGCGACCGCCGAGCACGTAGCTCGGGCGCACCACCAGCGGATAGCCGATCTCGCGCGCGGCGGCGAGCGCCTCCTCGGCGGTGCGCGCGGTGCGGTTGGGCGGCTGGCGCAGGCCCAGATCGTCGATCAGGTGCTGGAAGCGCTCGCGGTCCTCGGCCAGGTCGATCGAATCGGGCGAGGTGCCGATCACCGGCACGCCGGCGGCCTCCAGCGCGCGCGCCAGCTTGAGCGGCGTCTGGCCGCCGTACTGCACGATCACGCCGCGGGGTTTTTCCAGCGCCACGATTTCCAGCACGTCTTCCAGCGTCAGCGGCTCGAAGTAGAGCCGGTCGGACGTGTCGTAGTCGGTGCTCACCGTTTCCGGGTTGCAGTTGACCATGATCGTCTCGTAGCCGTCCTCGCGCAGCGCCAGCGCGGCGTGCACGCAGCAGTAGTCGAACTCGATGCCCTGCCCGATCCGGTTCGGGCCGCCGCCCAGCACCATGATCTTGTCGCGCGAGGACGGTTCGGCCTCGCACTCTTCGCCGTAAGTGGAGTACAGGTAGGCGGTATCGGTGGCGAATTCAGCCGCGCAGGAATCCACCCGCTTGTATGAAGGACGCAGGCCGAAGGCGTGCCGCAGCGCGCGCACCGCGGCCTCGTCGGTGCCGAGCAGGCGCGCCAGCCGCGCGTCGGAAAAGCCCTGGCGCTTGAGTTCGAGCAGGCGGGCGCGATCCAGGCCGGCGAGGCCCGCCGTCGCCGTTTCCCTTTCCGTGTCCACCAGCGTCCGGATCTGGTGCAGGAACCAGGGGTCGATGCTGGAAAGCGCGTTAATCTCCTCCAGCGACAGGCCCGCGCGGAACGCGTCGGCCACGTAGAAGAGCCGTTCCGGGCCGGTCTCGCGCAGCTGCCGGCGCAGGGTGACCAGATCGTCTTCCGAGCGCAGGTCCAGGCCGGTGGGATCGAGCCCGGCCTTGCCGGTTTCCAGCCCGCGCAGGGCCTTCTGCAGCGATTCGCCGAAGTTGCGCCCCATCGCCATCACCTCGCCCACCGACTTCATCTGCGTGGTGAGGCGCGAATCGGTCTGCGGGAACTTCTCGAAGGCGAAGCGCGGCACCTTGGTGACGACGTAGTCGATGGTCGGCTCGAAGGAGGCCGGGGTGCGCCCGCCGGTGATGTCGTTGCGCAATTCGTCGAGGGTGTAGCCGACCGCGAGCTTGGCCGCGATCTTGGCGATCGGAAAACCCGTGGCCTTGGACGCCAGCGCCGAGGAGCGCGACACGCGCGGATTCATCTCGATCACGGCGAGGCGGCCATCGGCCGGGTTGATGGCGAACTGCACGTTGGAGCCGCCGGTTTCCACGCCGATCTTGCGCAGCACCGCGATGGAGGCGTTGCGCAGGCGCTGGTATTCCTTGTCGGTGAGCGTCTGCGCCGGTGCCACGGTGATCGAATCGCCGGTGTGCACGCCCATGGGATCGAGGTTCTCGATCGAGCACACGATGATGCAGTTGTCCGCGCGGTCGCGGACCACTTCCATCTCCAGTTCCTTCCAGCCCAGCACGGATTCTTCCACCAGCACCTCGTGGGTGGGCGAAAGCTCCAGGCCGCGCTTGACGATCTCCTCGAACTCCTCGACGTTGTAGGCGATGCCGCCACCCGATCCGCCGAGGGTGAAGCTCGGCCGGATGATGGTCGGGAAGCCCACCTTGGCCTGCGCTTCAACCGCCTGCTCGTAGCTGCGCGCCACTTCCGCCTTCGGACAGGCGAGCCCGATTTCCTGCATCGCCTGCTTGAACAGCTCGCGGTCCTCGGCGGTGCGGATGGCGTCGCGGTTGGCACCGATCATCGCCACGCCGTACTTTTCCAGCACGCCGTTGTCGGCCAGATCCAGCGCGCAGTTGAGCGCGGTCTGCCCGCCCATCGTGGGCAGCAGCGCATCAGGGCGCTCCTTGGCGATGATCTTCTCCACCGTCTGCCAGTTGATCGGCTCGATGTACACCGCATCCGCGGTGCCCGGGTCGGTCATGATCGTGGCCGGGTTGGAGTTCACCAGAACCACCCGGAACCCCTCTTCCTTCAGCGCCTTGCAGGCCTGCGCGCCGGAGTAATCGAACTCGCAGGCCTGGCCGATGACGATCGGGCCGGCACCAATGATGAGGATGGTCTTGAGGTCGGTGCGCTTGGGCATGGAAGGGGTCCGTGGGTGCGAGTCAGGTTCGGGAGGCGGGAGGCGGGAGTTGCCGCTCAACGCGCGGATGGGCCGATGTGCTGGTCCAGGAAGGCTTCCATCGCGGTGTAGAGCCGAACCTTGTTGTCGAAGTCATAGAAACCGTGCGCTTCCTTCGGCTCCAGGATGTCCACCTCGGGTGGATTACCGGCCTTGGCCAGGCCATCCTTGAGCAGGCGGTACTGGGACGGCGGGACGCGCTCGTCCTTGCCGCCCTGCACCAGCATCACCGGGATGCGGATCTTGTCGATGTTGAACGCCGGCGACTGCGCCTGCTGCTCGGCCAGCGCCTCCGGCTGCACGCGCTTGAGATAGGCCACGCCCGATTTCGTCTGCGGGATGTCGCCCTTGGTGAACATCATCGGCAGGCTGTAGACGCCCACGTAGCCGATCGTGCAGCGGTACTTCTCGGGGTTGCGGACCACCGACTGCAGCGCGCCGAACCCGCCGTAGGAGGCGCCGTAGGTGCAGATCCGCTTCGGATCGGCGATGCCCTGCGCCACCGTCCAGTCGACGGCATCGGTCATGTCGTCGATCATCGTCGTACCCCAGTTGCGATAGCCCTTGCGCTCGAAGGCATTGCCGTAGCCGCCCGAGCCGCGGAAGTTGATCTGCAGCACGGCATAGCCGCGATTGGCGAGGAACTGCACCTGCGGATCGAAGCCCCATTCGTCGCGCACCCCGTGCGGGCCGCCGTGCGGGTGCAGGATCAGCGGCAGGTTCCTGCCCTCGCCGCGCGGCACGGTGAGGTAGCCGTGCAGCGGCGTGCCGTCGCGCGCGGTGAGCGAGATCGGCCGGGTCGGCGACATCTTCGCCGGATCGATCCAGTCCATCGAGGCCAGCAGGAAGCGCGCCTCGCCGCTCTTGCGATCGAACAGGAAATAGGCTCCCGGATCGACATCGCTGTAGCGCCGCAGCAGGATGAAGCGGCCGTCGCGGCTCATTCCCGAGAACGACACCGCGTGGTCCGGGAAGGCGTTGAGCAGCCCCGCCAGCGCCTTGGATTCGGGGTGATCGGGGGTGACGAATTCGTAGCCCGGCAGGCCGTCCTGATAGCCCACGGCGAGCAGTTCGGTCTCATCCGAACTCATCAGCATTGCGGTGGCATCCACGTTGGCATTGCGCGCCAGCAGCGTCTCCTCGCCGGTCTGCGGATCGACCAGCGCCAGCCGCACGGGTTCGCCCTCGTCGCTGATCGAGAAGATCACCCGCTCGCCGTCCTTGGCGAACATCAGCGGCCTGCGGACGGACTCGCCCATCGGTGCCGAATGCACGGTGGTCCAGTCCTCGCCGTCACGCCGCAGCGTGACGAAATCGCCGCCCTCGGTCTTCTGCCCGATGGCATAGCGCACCTTGCCGGCGTGGTCGAGCACGAAACCGCCGAAGCGCAGCGGCGCGGTCGCGACGGTATTGAGTTTGCCGGTGTAGACGTTGAGCTTGAACAGGTAGGCCGAATCGACCGAGCGCTGCACCAGGATCGTGTCGGGCTCGTCCCAGGTCACATCGACGATGCTGTAGGTGCCGCCGTTGGGAATGTGGATGCGCTTGGCACCATCGACATCGCTCAGATAGAGGTCCGGCGTGCCCACGCGGAAGTCGAACGCGCCGGTCTTGCGCGTGACGTACAGGATGAAGCGGTCGTCGTTGACCCAGCGGACCCGGTCGATGTGGCGGTTCTCGCCCTGGTCCCACTTGCCGATCAGCTTCATGTCGCGGACCCGGAACGCGGCCAGCACGGTGCGGTCGGCGCGCGGCACCGAGACGGTGATGTAGGTGCCGCTGGGAGACAGCGACACGCTGCGGAACTCGGGATCCTTGAAGAAGTCACCCACCGGGAGGCGTTCGGCGGCGCTTGCACCGGCCCATGAAAGAAGCAGCGCGCCGCAGAGCGCGGCAAGAAGGAAAAGTCGGGGCATTCTTGAAACTCCGTTCATCACGCCGCGTTGGCGGCTTGCATGGTGGCTGCGAAACGCGCAAACAATCCGCCCACATCCGCCGGGCCCGGGGAGGCTTCGGGATGGCCCTGGAAGCTGAAGGCCGGCGCGTCGGTGAGGGCGATGCCCTGATTGCTGCCGTCGAACAGCGAGCGATGCGTGGCGCGCGCGCTGGCCGGCAGGCTGGATTCGTCCACGGCGAAGCCGTGGTTCTGGCTGGAAATCATCACCCGACCCGAGGCCAGTTCCTGCACCGGATGGTTCGCGCCGTGGTGGCCGTGCGGCATCTTGATCGTCCTGGCCCCGGCGGCCAGCGCAAGAAGCTGGTGGCCCAGGCAAATGCCGAACAGCGGAATCCGCGCGGCGATGAACTCGCGGATCGCCTCGATCGCGTAACCGCAGGCCTGCGGGTCGCCCGGACCGTTGGAGAGGAAGATGCCGTCGGGATCGAGTGCGAGCGCCTCGCGCGCCGGCGTCTGCGCCGGCACCACGGTAAGGCGGCAGCCGGCATCGACCAGCAGGCGCAGAATGTTGAGCTTGATGCCGAAATCATAGGCCACGACGTGGAAGCGGGTGGCCGGCGTGCTGAAGCAATTGGCGTCGAGATCGAACGAGCCCTCGCTCCACGCATAGCGCGAGGCGGTGGTGACCTGCTTCGCCAGATCCATTCCGTCCAGGCCCGGGAAGGCGCGCGCGGCGGCCACGGCGGCGTCGGCATCGGCATCCGGCCCCGCCATCAGGCAGCCGCCCTGCGCGCCGCGCTCGCGCAGGATGCGGGTCAGGGCGCGGGTGTCGATCCCCGCCACGGCCACCACGTCACGCGCCACCAGCCAGTCTTCGAGATTGGCGGTGCTGCGCCAGCTGCTCGCGGGCGTCGGGCGCTCGCGCACCACCAAGCCGCCGAGGTGCATGGCGCGCGCCTCGTCGTCCTGCGGATTGCAGCCGGTGTTGCCGACGTGGGGCCAGGTCAGCGTGACGATCTGTCGGGCGTAGGACGGATCGGTGAGGATTTCCTGATAGCCGGTCATGGCGGTGTTGAACACCACTTCGCCGGCGCGCAGCCCGGAAGCGCCGAACGAGGTTCCGTGGAAGACGGTGCCGTCGGCGAGGGCAAGAATTGCGGGATGGGGCACGGATTTCGCCTTGTGGAGGGAGGAAACCCCGCGCGCCTGATTTGCGGCACGCGGTCACGTCCGCATCGGCTGCCGCAAGGGCGGCCACAGGTGGGACGAGGGGGTTTGGGGCGAGCGGAAATGATACCGGCCGTGCCCGGCAGCGTCCACAACCGCATCGCTTCCTGCGCGAAAAGCAAGGCGGCCGGGGTTTCCCCCGGCCGCCTTGATCACGCGATACCGCTTCGATGGATCAGAAGCTGTACTTGAAGGTGGCCATGACCGACCAGCGCGACACGCCGGTGTTGCCCTTGTCGTTGTTGTTTTCCTGGATGCCCGGCTCGTCCGTCGACCCCGAGAAGGTATAGACGTACTTGCCGGTGGCCGGGTCGATACCCGCGTAGTTGGCCACGCGCATCGTCTGGAAGAAGCCGTAGTCCTCGATCAGGCCCCACTTCTTGTTGAGCAGGTTGCCCACGTTCATGATGTCGAAGTTGAACTCGGCCTTGTGGCCTTCGAAGAACGACGGCAGCTGCTGGCTGATGCGCAGGTCGAAGTTGTTGACCCACTTCGCCCGTCCGCTGTTGGCCGGGACCACCTGGCCGGCGTAGCGGGCCAGGTCCGGGTGCTGTTCGAGCCAGTTGAAGAAGTCGTTTTCCATCTGCGCACCGCCGGTGAACAGCACGTCGCCACGACCGGCAGGAACATAGAACAGGTCGTTGGTGGAGGCACCATCACCATTGATGTCGTTGTAGTAGATGTAGCTGAACGGCAGGCCCGAGCGGCCCTCGTAGAACAGGCCGAAGGTGGTGTTGTTGTCGCCGAAGAACGCGTTGGTATAGGTCAGCACGCCGGTGAAGCGGTCGCGGATGGCGTAGCGCGAGGTGGACGACACGTTCTCGTTGACCTGGTAGATCGTGGTGCCGTTCCAGTTCGAGGTGTTCTGCGAGCTGGCCATCGGGCTGACCTGGGTGGCGTCGGTGTAGGTGTAGCCCGCCGTCCAGGACCAGTGGTCGCCCGCCTGCATCGGCTTGGTCAGCGACAGGGTCAGCGCCTTGCTTTCGCCCTTGCTGGTGTTGCGCGCCAGCATCACCTGATCGATGTTGCTCGGACGGTTGGCGCGGTTGCCGGCACTGCCGCCGCCACCCGGATTGCCGCGACCGTTCTGGATGCCGTTGCTCTGGGCGTTGATGGGATTCAGTCCCGCCGCGTTCCAGTAGATCATGCGGCCGTCCTGGCCGGCGAAGGTCGGCGCGCCCAGGTCAAGCGACTCGAAGTAGATGTCGTTCTTGGTGTTGAGCATCAGGAGCTCGGCCGAGGCCACGATGCCGTGCCAGGGCAGCTCGTGGTCGAACGCGAGGTTGGCCTTCCACACCGACGGCAGCGCCAGGCCCGGCTCCATCAGGTCCACGCGCAGGCGCGGGGTGGAACCCGGGCCGCTGGGGATGTACGGCGGATTGACGCCCGGGGTGAAGATCGCGCCCGGATTGCGCTGGTCGTAGGCGACGAAGTTCAGGCCCGTGTTCTGGAAGGCACCGGCCATCCAGACGTTGGGCGCGGTGCCCTGGAACAGGCCCACGCCGCCGCGCAGCTGGGTGGAGCGCTCGGTGTCGAAGGTGTAGTTGAAGCCGAAGCGCGGCTGCCAGAGCTTGGTATCGATGGTGACCCGGTTGTCGTAGCCGTACATCTGGTGGATGGTTTCGTTGTACAGCGGCTCACGATCGAAATCCGGGATGTCGACGCGGATGCCGAACATCAGGCTCAGGTTGTAGGTCGCAGACCAGTTGTCCTGCAGGAAGAACCCGGTGTTCTCGAACACGTAGGTCGCCGGAATATCACCGTAGTCGCGGCCCGGACGCGGCGTGCGCACCGTGTACTGGCTCGGCGTGCCGGCGGCGAAGTCGGCCAGCGAGGCGAAGGTGTACGAGCCGTTCAGGTCGCGGCCGTAGAAGTTCATGATGTCGTTTTCGGCGTAGTCGATGCCGAACTTCAGGGCGTGGTCGCCCAGATAGTAGGTGCCGGCGAAGAACACGTTCTTCTCGGTGGTGTCGACCACGTTGACGTGGGTGTTGACCTCGGTACCGAACATCAGGCCCTGGTTGCCGATGTTGACGCGGATGGACGGCAGGTCGGAAATCGGCGCGCGCTCGGCGATGTAGTCGCGGTAGGAGAGCTTCAGCTCGGTGGAGAAGTTGTCCGACCAGTTGCTGAAGAGCTGGCCGACCATGGTCTCGAAGGTCTTGGGCTGGTTGTACCAGTGGCTGCTGAGCGAAATGCTGCTCGAGCCGATGCCCGGCTGGCGGATCACGTTCTGCTCGAGCTTGCTGTAGCGCAGCGAGGCGCGGTGGTCGTCGTTGATGTTCCAGTCTAACTTGACCGCGTACTCCTCGATCTCGGTGTCGCCCTTCACCGGGTCGAGCGAACCGGCGTCGAAGCCCCAGACGTCGCGCGCGATGCGCTGGGCCTCGGCGATGTCGGCATCGGTGATCTGGCCGCGGCCATAAGGCGTGGAGGCGTAGCTGGAGCCCGGCGCGGAGCGCACGTACTTCTCGTAGTTGGCAAAGAAGAACAGGCGGTCCTTCACCAGCGCGCCACCGAAGGTGCCGCCGTAGGTGGTCTCGTCATTGAAGCCGTTGAACTTGACGCCCTGCAGGTCCTCGCGCACCCAGTCCTTGTCGCGGTAGGCGTAGTAGACCGAACCGTGGAAGTCGTTGGTGCCCGAACGGGTGACCGCGTTGACCACGGCACCGGTGGCGCCCGCGTAGGTCACGTCGTAGTTGGCCAGCGCGATGTTCAGCTCTTCGATCGCGTCCACCGAGACCGGCTGACGCTCGGTCGGCAGGCCGTTGGCCTCCAGGCCGAACGGATCGTTGGTGGAAACACCGTCGATGCGGATCAGGTTGTAGCGCGAATGCTGGCCGGCGGCGGAAATGCGGCCGTCGGCCTTGCTGGTCTGGCTGATGCGCGGATCCAGGCGGATCAGGTCCTGGATGTTGCGGCCGGCCGAGGGCAGCGCCGCGATGTCGCCGGAAGAAAGGACCGTACCGGTACCCATGTTGTCCGGATTGAACACCGACAGGCCCGCCGAAGCCACGACCTGGATGGCCTCCAGCGAGGTGGCCGCGGTGTCGAGATCGACGTTCAGGGCCGAGGTTTCGCCCAGCGCAAGGAATACGTTCTCGGTGGCTTCACCCTTGAAGCCATCGCGCGTGACCGTGACGGTGTACGGACCACCCACGCGCAGGCCGCGCGCTGTGTAGCGGCCCTGCCCGTCGGTGACGGCGCGGCTGGTGGTGCCCGAGGGCGTGTGCACGATCATGACCTCGGCACCGGCCAGCGGCGCGCCCTCGTTGTCGGTCACGCGACCGGCAATGTTGGACGAAGTCTGCTGCGCATACGCCGGCGCAGTCATGAGAAGGACGGCGAGTGCGCCTGCGAGGTGCTTGATACGAAGTTGTTTTTTCATGGATTTGCCCTGATTGCCTGACGTTGATGCCGCTGACCGTGCGGCCATGCCGCCCGTACTGCGCCCGCATTCGCGCACTCGCGCGACTGCGGGCTGCTTGTTGAACTGGTTCTGTCTTGCCACCACCGGATCGGCCAGTCCCCGTGCATCCGGCGATTCTTTAACCACAGTTTAACCGAACTTTATGACTGTTTTGCTACTTCCCGGCCCAATACCCGGCGCGTCGGCCCGCCGCGGCACCGACAGCGCGCGCCGCACCGCGCGCCGCAGACTCGATCTGCCGAGAAATCCCCTTGCCGCGCGGCGGATTCGTCAGCCGGCGAGATAGGCGCGCACACCGTCGAGCAGCATCTGCACCGACAGCGCCACCAGCAGCATGCCCATCAGCCGCTCCACCGCGGTGAGCACCTGCCGGCCCAGCACCTTGTAGAGGAAGGTGGCCGAAAACAGGATGACGGCGGTAGCGGACCAGGCCATCAGCAGGGCCAGAACCCAGTCGCCCAGCCGCGTCGGATCGTTGCTTGCCATCAGGATCACCGCCGCCATGCCCGACGGGCCGGCGATCAGCGGAATCGCCATGGGCACGATGAAGGGCTCGCCTTCAGGCTGGTGCCCGAGCAGCCCGTCCTGCGGCGGAAAGATCATGCGCAGGCCGATCAGGAACAGCACGATGCCCCCGGCGATGGAAACCGATTCTTCGCGCAGGTGCATGGCCGCCAGGATCGCGCGGCCGGCGAACAGGAACAGCAGCAGCACCCCGAGCGCGATCAGCAATTCGCGCGCCAGCACCCAGCGCTGCCGCTTCGGCGGCAGGTCGCGCAGCAGGCTCAGGAACACCGGCACGTTGCCGAGCGGATCGAGGATCAGGAACAGCAGGATCGCGGCGGAAAGCGTGGTCATGGGCGACTCCAGACTCCGTGGCGCAGGACCACCCGACGCTCGCGCCAGGGCTCGCGCGGGCGCAGGCCCGATGACGCGATCTTCTTCCGCACGCGCGGGCGGACGCTGCCTGGGAAGAGGTCGCCGCCCGCCCCGCCGACGCACAGATGCGCGCGGTATCGGTTCCCATGTCGCCGGATGCTTGCCATGCCCGCATCCTATGCGTAAATCGTGCGCAAATGGGTGTTGCGGTTGGGGCCGGTTCGGGCAGGTCGCGGAAACGAAAACGCCCGCAAACCGTTGCGGCGCGGGCGTTTCGTGGTGATTCGTGGCGGTTACGGAACCCGCCAGAGTCGTCGTGTGGTGCCGGAAATAGGAATCGAACCTACGACCTACGCATTACGAATGCGCCGCTCTACCAACTGAGCTATTCCGGCGTAGCCGCGCATTGTAGGGTGGCACCGAAAGACGGTCAATTCCCGCGCCGTGGCTTGCGGCCCGGCCTTGCGACACCGTCCTCGCACCGCTCGTTGCTGAAGTGGTGCGGGGCGCATCGCCGCCGGCATCAGGGCGGCGGCGTGCCGCCAGAATCCGGTGCATCAAGCGCATCCAGTCGCGCCAGCCATCGGGCGTGAGGTTCGGCGTTCTCGGGGGCTGAGGCGTACAGGGCGACGAAGGCGGCTGCCGTGGCGCGCTGTTCCTCCCGTGATCCGATGGCGTTTGCCGTATCCCAGGACGCCTGCATTGCGCCAGCGGCATCCTCCACTCTTCCCTGCGCCTGCAGGGCTTGCCCCAGGTGACGCTGGGCGCGGGCGATCGGCGGCGACGGAGACAGTGCGAGGCGCTCCCAGGCAGCCAGGGCCTCGGCCAGAAAACCGGCCGCAATGGTCGCTTCACCGAGGCCCAGCCTGACTTCGCCCAGGCTCATCTGCATGCGCAGGCTGAGCGGGTGCTCGGCTCCAAGAACCTCGATCATGCCGGCGCGGGCCTGCTCCTGCAGCGGCAGCGCAGCCGCGTAATCACCGCGCTTGCGCGCATCGGCGGCGAGGTTGTTGAGTGCGATCAGGGTGCGTGGGTGGCGGGCACCCAGGCTGGCGCGATAGGCCTGGAACACTTCCGCGTGCATCGCCTCCGCCTCGTCCAGCCGGCCCTGCCGCGCAAGCGCCGTCGCCAGGTTGGAGAGAATCGACAGCACGCTGGCGGACTGGGCGTCATGGATCCGCCGCGCAGCCGCCAGTGCCTGCTGCAACAGCTCCGCGGCCTGGTCATTGCGACCGGCGTTCAGCAGGAGCTGCCCGAGCACGGCGCGCTCGCCGACGACATTCGGATCCTCGCTGCCGCGCAGTGCCTCCATGCGCGCGAGCGCGGCGCGCAGTTCGGCCTCGGCCCGCGGCAGGTTGCCGGCATCCATGTGCCAGCGCGCGAACAGGCCGCGCGCCAACGCGGTATCGAAGCTGTCGTCCCCGAGGTGTCGACGGTGCCGCGCAAGCATGTCCTCGATGGCGGCCTCGTCGATGCCCTGACCGCTGCGCATGCCCAGATCGACCTGTTCGCGCAGGCTGGCGAGGGTCAGCGGGTCGCCGGGACCGACGGTACGGTGGAAGAGGTCCAGCGCCTCGCGCTGGATCGGTGCCGCCTGGTCGAACCGATTGAGGTCGATGTAGATGCTGGCGAGGCTTTGCAGCAGCCGCGCCTGCACCCGCGGCTGGTCGGCCAGGTTCCGGCGCGCAGCGTCGACGGCGCGCCGAAGCATGCCTTCGTCGAGGCTGTCGATGGCGAGCCCCACCGTGTCGATTTGCCCGATGGCGCGACGGCGAAGTTCGGGATCCAGTCCGACGTCGGCCAGTGCGGCATCCAGCGCCGCGTGGATCCGGGCACCAACCTGCGCCGGTTCGACCGAACGCAGCATGCTCGACTGGAAATCGACCACGGTCTGCAGCTCGAGCGCCTGCTCTCGGACCTGCTGCTGGCCCAGCAGCACGGCGACGATCCCGCCCAGCCCGAGGACCAGGCACAGCGCGGCCAGCGCGCTGGCACCGGGATTGCGGCGGACGAGTCGGGCCACGCGGCCCCGAAGGCTGGCGCGGCGCGCCTGGATCGGCCGATGGTACAGCCAGGCATGCAGATCCATTGCCAGCGCATCCGCCCCGGCATAGCGCGCCTGCGGCTCTCGCGCCATGGCCTGGGCCAGGATCGCATCCAGATCGCCTCGCAGCGCGTGCGCGGCAAGCGGGTTGCCGGCAGCCGCCGCCACCTGCGAGGCGGGCACGGGATCTCCGGCCGCGTCGAGGCGCGGCGACTGGCCGGTCAGCAGTCGGTGCAATACCGCCCCGAGGCCGTAGACGTCGACCGCGGTGCTCAGCGGCACGTCGCCAGCCCGCTGCTCGGGCGCGGCGTAGTCGGGCGTGAACGCGCGCGTGAGCGTCGCTTCCCCGGTGGTATCGCCATCCAGCAGGCGGGCAATGCCGAAGTCGAGCAGACAGGCGCTGCCGTCGTCATCCACGAGGATGTTTGCAGGCTTGATGTCGCGGTGGACGACCAGCAGGCGATTGGCATGCGCGACCGCGCCGCACACCTGGTGCAACAGGCGTACGCGCGCTGGAATATCGAGCTGGTGGTGCTCGCACCAGGCATCGATGCGCTCGCCTTCGATCAGGCTCATCGCAAGATAGGGCGTGCCGTCCGCTGCGATGCCGCCGTCGAGCAGGCGCGCGATGTGCGGGTGCTGGAGCTGGGCCAGGATGCGGCGCTCGCGCCGGAAGCGCGCATGATCGTCCTGACTGCGCAGCACGAGGCTGAGTACCTTCACGGCGGCCTGCTGCCGGTAGTCGCCACCCACGCGCTCGGCGCGATAGACCACGGCCATGCCGCCGCGCCCCAGGAGTTCCAGCAGGTGCCAGTCGCCCAGGTTTCGCCCCAGCAGCGGGTCTGCGGCGCAGCCATCGGGCAACGGCAGGGCGGATACAAGCGCAGCGTCCGAATCCAGCAGTGGGCTGGCCTCTCCGGCTCGGCGCAGCAACGCTTCGAGCTTGTCACGCACCCCGGCGGAGATGTCCAGCGTCGCGACGCGACGGCTGCGCGCATCGGGTGCCAGTTCGATCAGCGCATCGAACAGCCGATCCGCCTCGCGCCACTGATCGCGCTCGGTGGCATCCATCGGCTCAGCCCAGCTGGGCCAGAAGCAGGGCGCGGGCGCGCTGCCAGTCGCGGCTGATCGAACGCAGCGAGCGCCCCAGGGTCGCGGCAAGTTCTTCGAGCGTCATGCCGGCGAAGACGCGCAATTCAACCAGCTCCCGCAGTTCGGGATTGATCTCGTCGAGCCGATCGAGCGCGGCGTTGATGTCCAGGAGGTCCGGTCCGGTGATCGCCTCCGCATCGCCACCCGCCCCGGTCAACGTCACCTGCGCGAGCGGCCCGCCGCGCTTGAGGCTGGCGCGCGCGCGCGCGCTGTCGATCAGGATGTGGCGCATCGCGCGCGCCGCGCAGGCGAAGAAGTGGCGGCGGTCGGTCAGATCCAGGGCACTGGCCCCGATCAGCTTCAGGTAGGCCTCGTTGACCAGGGCAGTCGGGCTCAGCGTCGCCTCGGAAGCGGACTCGCGCAGGCGCGCCCCGGCGAGGGTCCGCAGCGCCGGATAGACGGCTGTGAACACCGCGTCCAGCTCATGCGCCTGCCCCGATCTGGCGGCTTCGAGAAGTTCCGTGATGTCGCCCACGGTACCCCGCCCGGCTTGGTTCGACAGCCTCAGATGATAGCGCGACGCCGCCGCGGAAACCGTCGCTGTCGCAGGCGTGCGGGCAGGCGGAAAGCGAAGCGACCAATGACCGGGTCTCCTGTAGACAGGTGGAGGCTCCTGTCACCCGGCCGGTGGTTCGCCTGATGCGCCTGCGGACATCCCGCTGGCGCAGTACGCATCGAAAGGAGACCGCCGGGCCGCCCACGGCCTTTCCGTTCCGACTCAGGCCGCAGGCCGTTGGAACAGGCGACGCGCCTGCAGCACGCCCCGCACCACGTCGACCAGGCCCAGAGCCTTTCCATCGGCGTCCAGCGCCAGCTGCGGCCCGTCGGCGGCCGATACCGCGAAGCGCTGGCCCTGGCGCAGGCGCTGCGCCTGGGCCGGATCCAGCACGATGCGGGGCCAGTGCGCCAGGCCGGCCTCGATCGGCAGCAATACGGCATCGAGTCCGGCAGGACCGGACTGCGCCCGTTCCGCCAGCTCCTCCAGAGTGAACATGCGCGGCGCGCGAAACGGTTCCACCCACCGCCGGCGCAGCGCCGCGATGTGTCCGCCGCAGCCCAGCGCGCGCCCGAGGTCCCGCGCCAGGCTGCGGATATAGGTGCCGCTGCCGCAGGTGACCTCCAGATCAAGCCAGTCCTCGCCCATGTCGCGCAGCGCGATGGCATGCACGGTGACTTCGCGCTCGGGCACCTCGAACTCTTCGCCCCGCCGCGCCTTGCGGTAGAGCGGCTCGCCACCCTGCTTGAGGGCGCTGTAGCGCGGCGGGGCCTGGCGGATGCGGCCGATGAAGGGCGTCAACGCCGCCGCCACCCGCTCGTGATCCAGCGCCGGCACCGGGCGCTGCTGCAGCATGCGACCTTCCGCATCATCGGTATCGGTTTCGACGCCCAGCGCAACGCGCGCGAGATAGCACTTGTCGCCCTCCAGCAGCAGCCCGGCGATCTTGGTCGCCTCGCCCAGGCAGATCGGAAGCAGGCCGGTCGCGAGCGGATCGAGCGCGCCGGTGTGGCCGCCCTTCTCGGCGCCGAAAATGCGTCGGACCCGCTGCAGCGCCTGGTTGGAGCTGAGGCCTTGTGGCTTGTCCAGCAGCACGATGCCGTGAACCGGACGCCAAGCGCGCGAAGGGGAAGGCGTCATCGTGCGGCGTCAGGAAACGCCCGATCAGGCATTCCCGCGATCCTGGTCCTCGCGCAGCAGCGCCTCGATGCGCTCGCCGCGATCGACCGAATCGTCGTAGTGAAAGTGCAGTTCGGGAACCGTGCGCAGCCGCACCCGGCGGCCCAGCTCGAAGCGCAGCTCGCGCGCCATCTCGTTGAGCGCCTTCACCACTTCCGCCGAACGCGCCGCTTCGAGCGCGGTGACGAACACCTTGGCATGCGCGAGATCGCGCGTGACCTCGACATCGGACACGCTGGCCGAGGCCAGCCCATGGTTGAGCACGGCCGCGTGCACCAGTTCGCCAAGGTCGCGGCGAAGCTGGGCGGAGACACGGTCGGTGCGGTTGAAGCTTCGTTTCATGGGGCCGGGAATCGGGAATGGAGAATGGAGAATCGGATTGCAGGACGTCGGCGGGTCCGGGATTCAGGCTCCGGGCGCACGGGGAACCGCTTTCACGATTCCCCACTCCCGATTCCCGATCCCCGGCCTCACAGCGTCCTCGCCACCTCGATGCGTTCGAAGCATTCGATCTGGTCACCCGGCTGCACGTCGTTGTACTGGCGCACCGCGATGCCGCACTCGGTGCCGGCGCGCACTTCGTCAACGGTTTCCTTGAAGCGACGCAGCGACTCCAGCTCGCCCTCGAACACGACCGTGTTGTCGCGCAGCACGCGGATCGGCTTGTGGCGCTTGACCACGCCTTCGACCACGATCGAGCCGGCCACCGCACCGAACTTGGAGGAGCGGAACACCTCGCGCACTTCGGCGACGCCGATGATTTCCTCGCGCACCTCCTTGCCCAGAAGCCCGGATGCCACCTGCTTCACCTGGTCGATCACGTCGTAGATGATCGAGAAATAGCGAAGATCCAGGCCGTTGGCCTCGATCACCTTGCGGGCCGAGGCATCGGCGCGCACGTTGAAGCCGATGATGGTGGCCTTGGCGGTTGCCGCGGAATTGGCGTCCGACTCGGTGATGCCGCCCACGCCCGAGGTGATGACGTTGATGGTGATGAGGTCGTTCGACAGCGCGGTGAGCGACTGGCGCAGCGCTTCCACCGAGCCCTGCACATCGGCCTTGATGACCAGGTTGAGCTGCTGCGGCTGGCCGTCGGTCTGGCCCATCTGCGCCAGCACGTCCTCCATGCGGTTGCCGGCCTGCTTGACCAGGCGCGTTTCGCGGCGCTTGGCTTCGCGCTGCTGCGCCACGTCCTTGGCCAGGCGCTCGTCCTCGACCACCACGAAATCGTCACCGGCATCGGGTACGCCGGAAAGCCCCAGCACCACGACCGGGATCGACGGGGTGGCTTCCTGCACCTGCTGGCCGCTCTCGTCGAACAGCGCGCGAACGCGGCCGTACTGCGTGCCGCACACGAGGTAGTCGCCCTTCTTCAGGGTACCGCGCTGCACCAGCACCGTGGCCATCGGGCCGCGGCCCTTGTCGAGCGAGGATTCGATCACGACGCCGGCGGCGCGCGCATCGCGCACCGCGGTCAGCTCGAGCACTTCGGCCTGCAGCAGGATGGCGTCGAGCAGCTCGTCGATGCCGGTTCCCTGCTTGGCCGAGATCGGCACCATCTGCACATCGCCGCCGAATTCCTCGGCCAGCACCTCGTGCTGGATCAGCTCCTGCCTGACCCGGTCCGGGTTGGCATCGGACTTGTCGATCTTGTTGATCGCCACCACCAGCGGCACGTTCGAAGCGCGCGCGTGCTGGATCGCTTCCACGGTCTGCGGCTTCACGCCGTCGTCGGCGGCAACCACCAGCACGATCACGTCGGTGAGCTTGGCACCGCGTGCGCGCATCGCCGAAAACGCCGCGTGGCCGGGGGTATCGAGGAAGCTGATCACGCCCTTGGGGGTTTCGACGTGATAGGCACCGATGTGCTGGGTGATGCCACCGGCCTCGCCCTTGGCGACCTTGGTGCGGCGCAGGTAATCGAGCAGCGAGGTCTTGCCGTGATCGACGTGGCCCATGATCGTGACCACCGGCGGGCGCGGCTCGACCTCGCCCTGGATCTCGCCGGTGAGCGCGATCAGGGTCGATTCCGCGTCGGTATCGGTCGCCCGGACCGCGGTGTGGCCCAGCTCTTCCACCACCAGCGCGGCGGTGTCGTGGTCGATGCTCTGGTTGATTGTCGCCATGACGCCCATCTTGAACAGCGCCTTGACCACTTCGCCGCCCTTGAGCGCCAGCTTGTTGGCGAGATCGGCCACGACGATCGAATCGCCGATCGCGACCTCACGCACCACCGGCGCGTTCGGGCGGGAAAAACTGTGCGACCCGGTCGCGCCGCGCCCCGCCTCGCGCCGCGTCGGCCTCTTCTTCGCGCCGCGCCGCGCGCTGCCTGCATCCGAGAGATGCAGCTCGCCGCGGCCGGTGCGTCCGCCCGCATTGTCGCGCCCGCCGCCGCGCGCAGGGCGCGCAGGGCGCGCCGCCTTGTCGCTGCGCGGGGCGGGCGCAGGCTCGCGCCGCACCACGGGTGCACGGCCCTCGTCCGCGTCGTGCGCCCGGCGCGGGCGCTCCTCGCTCGCCACGGCGGTCTCTTCCGCAGCGCGGCGGGCGGCTTCCTCCACCTCCTGGCGCGCGCGCTCGGCCGCAGCCTCTTCCTCGGCGCGCTGGCGCGCGAGCTCGTCACGGCGCTTCTGGTCGGCCCCCTCCAGCGCCGCATTCTCGGCCTCGTTGCGGGCCTGGGATTCAGCCAGTTTGCGCTGCGCCTCCTCGCGCTCATCATCCTGCGGCGATTCGATCTCGGCGCGCTTGACGTAGGTGCGCTTCTGGCGCACCTCGACGTTCACCGTCGCCTTGCCCTTGCCGGCGGGGACGGTGAGTTCTTCCATCTTGCGGCGCTTGAGCGTGATCTGGCGCGGCGCGGCATCGGCTGCCGCGGCCTCGCTGCGGCCATGGGCGCGGCGCAGGAAACCGAGCAGTTTGATCTTCTCGGTCGGCGTCACGACCTGATCGGGACCGCTGAAGCTCATGCCGGCCTCCGCCAGCTGCTCCAGCAGCTTGTCGACCGGGGTGCCGACCAACGTGGCAAGGGATCGTACGGTGACGTCAGACATGCGACTTCCTATCTCTTTGACCCGCCCGAAACGCGAGCGGATTCGTGATTATCGTGGGCTGGCAAGATGCCCCCCAGTCATTCAAACCAGTGCTTGCGCGCCTCCATGATGAGCGCGGCGGCACTGTCGGCATCGAGTCCCTCGACGTCGAGGATCTCGTCCACGGCCATGTCGGCCAGGTCATCGCGCGTCAGGATGCCGCGACGGGCGAACTCGTAGGCGAGCGCCTCGTTCATCCCGGCGAGTTCCAGGAGATCTTCCGCCGGCTGGCTCTCGTCCAGCCCCTCCTCGACCGCCAGCGCCTCGTTCAGCAACGCATCACGCGCACGGGCGCGCAGCTCCTCCACGATGTCCTCGTCGAAGCCTTCGATCGCCAGCAGCTCGGCGGCCGGAACATAGGCCACTTCCTCCACCGAGGAAAACCCTTCGGCCACGAGGATTCCGGCGATTTCCTCGTCCACTTCGAGGCGGTCGATGAATGCCTGCCGCGCGATGTTCTGCTCGGCCTCGCTCTTGGCGGTGACCTGGTCCTGGGTCATCACATTGAGCTGCCAGCCGGTGAGCTTGCTGGCCAGACGCACGTTCTGGCCGCCGCGTCCGATCGCCTGGGCGAGCTTGTCCTCGGCCACGGCGATGTCCATCGAGTGCTTTTCCTCGTCCACGATGATCGACTGCACCTCGGCCGGTGCCATCGCATTGATCACGAACTGCGCGGGATTTTCGGCCCACAGCACGATGTCGATGCGTTCGCCGTTGAGCTCGTTGGAGACCGCCTGCACGCGCGAGCCGCGCATGCCGATACACGCGCCGATGGGATCGGTACGGCTGTCGTGGGCGAGCACCGCGATCTTGGCGCGATCACCCGGATCGCGCGCGGCGGCCTTGATTTCCACCAGCCCCTGGCCGACTTCCGGCACCTCGAGCTTGAACAGCTCGATCATGAACTCGGGAGCGGTGCGCGACATGAAGATCTGCGGGCCGCGCGACTCGGCCCGAACCTCGGCCAGATAGCCGCGCACCCGGTCGCCGGCGCGCATGGTGTCGCGCGGGATCGCCTTGTCGCGGGAAATGTAGGCCTCGGCGTTGCCGCCCAGGTCGATGTAGACGCTGCCGCGCTCGACCCGCTTGACCACGCCGGTGAGGAGTTCGCCCACCCGGTCGGCGTAGGCTTCGACCACCTGCGCGCGCTCGGCTTCGCGCACGCGCTGCACGATGACCTGCTTGGCCGCCTGCGCCGCGATGCGCCCGAACTCGGCGTTTTCGACCTGTTCCTCGATGAACTCGCCGACCTGCGCCTCGGGGCGCACGTCGATGGCATCCATCAGACGAAGCTGGCGCGACGGGGATTCCATCACCACGTCGTCGGCCACGACTTCCCAGCGCCGGAACGTCTCGTACTCGCCGCTGCGCGGATCGATCGTCACGCGCATCGTCACGTCTTCGTCCGGGTAGCGTTTCTTGGCCGCGGACGCCAGCGCCGCTTCCATCGCCTCGACGATGACCTGTCGCGCCACACCCTTTTCGTGGGCGACGGCTTCAACGACGTTCAACAGTTCCTTGCTCATCTGTATCGCTCCGTCGGACCGCTCACGGCCCTGTCGAGTTGACGAAAATCAGGCGATCCTCACGAATCGCGCTGTTTCTGCCGGGTGCCGCCGGAAGGCGCGCGCCCGGGCTTGGCGGGTGGCTCGAAGACCGGGACCAGCCGGGCCTTCTGGATGGCCGAACAGACCAGCGCCACGGGCTGCCCGTCCTGTTCGATGGTGATGCTGTCGCCGTCGACCGCAAGGATCGGCCCCTGGAAACGGCGGCGCCCGTCCTGCGGGAACTCCAGCGTCAGTTTGGCCGCCTGCCCAATGAAGCGCGCGTACTGCGCCGGCTTGAACAGCGGGCGGTCCAGCCCCGGCGAGGAGACCTCCAACGTGTAGTGCGTCTCGATCGGATCGTTCACGTCCAGCAGCGCGCTGACTTCGCGGCTGACCGCCTCGCAGTCCTCCAGCGTCACCCCGCGCTCCGGCTCGTCGATGTACAGCCGAAGCACCGCGTTGCCGCTGCCGGGGATGAACTCCACGCCAAGCAGCTCAAGCCCGAGCGCGGTCACGGCAGGGGACAGCAGCGCTTCGATGTCGCGTTCGATCGAGGTCATGGAAAAAACGGGCAACACCTTGTTCAAAGCAAAAGAAAAGGGGCACGAGGCCCCTTGCAGTCCAGTCCGGTTTCACGGAGGCCTGGCCAGGCCTCCAGGAAAGTCCGCCTGCGGACCTTCCTCGGTCCGGCAAATGAAAGAGCCTCCGAAGAGGCCCTCTCATCACCGAACTGGTAGCGGGGGCAGGATTTGAACCTGCGACCTTCGGGTTATGAGCCCGACGAGCTGCCAGACTGCTCCACCCCGCAGCAGAGTCGCTCATTATAGGAACAAGTATCTCCCTCTGCAATAGCGGGAGGGCGCGGCAGCTGCGGGTTGGCGAACCTCCGCCCGTCCTGCGGCGGCCGGACGCGTCGGAAAGGCGGCAGTCCGGCGATTCCCGCGCGGTCAGCGGGCGCTGCGGCTGACGCGGATCCCCAGCCACAGACTGCGATCGGGGGCCGGCTCGAGGCTGGCACCGGAAGCCTGGTTGACGATGACCGAGCCGACGTGGGACCGGCTGAATGCGTTGTCGATGCGGACAAAGGGGGCGAGGCGATACTGGCCCAGGTCGTATTCCTGCCCGGCGCTGAAGCCCAGCGTCGCAAAACCCGGGGCGAACGTGCGGCCGGCGTCGTCCGCCGGCATCCTGCCGACGGCATCCAGATGCAGCGCGGCGCTCAGGCCGCGGCCGTTGGACCAGCGCAGTTCGCCGGCCAGCGCGGCGCGCGGCACGCCCGGTATCCGCGCGCCGGCCGGCACGGCGCACCGCCCGGCCGCATCGCACGCGCCAAAGCCGTCCCGATAGTGCGCATCGAGCCAGGTCCAGGCCGCGTGCAGCGTCCACGCCTCGCCCAGCGGCAGGCGCAGCATGGCCTCCAGGCCGCGCCGCCGCGAACGTCCGACGTTGTGATAGACGGTGCGCCCACCCGCGCTGGCGAGGACCGCGATCTCCGCGCGCGTGGCGGCGTCGAACAGGGCCAGATCGAGCATCGCATCGCGATGGCCGCGCCACTTGACGCCCAGTTCGACGCTTGCGGTGGTGGCCGGGCGCAGGTCCAGGTTCAGGCCGCTGGCGGCATCCGGACGATAGGCCACCTCGCTGAGCGTCGGCGTTTCGAAACCGCGCCCGAAGGAAGCGTACGCACGCCACGCGGGGCTCGCCTGGAAGACCAGGCCGGCGACCGGTCGGGTGCCGCGGTAGGTCGCCCTGCCGCTGTCGTCCGGATTGGACGCGGTGATGTAGCGATCGCGCGAACGCAGCCGCACCTCGCTGCTGCGCGCGCCGAGGTTCAGCGCCCAGCGCGGCACCGGTTCCCAGCGGAGCTGCGCGTAGACGTCCCGGCTGGATGCCGCATCGCGCTGGTCGCGGCGCAGCGACCCGACCACGCCAAGCTGACCCGCGGCGAAGTTTTCCCAGCCCTGGCGGTGCTGGCGCTGGTGGTCCGCGGCAAGGCCCAGCGTGAGGGCGAACGGGCGATCGCGCAGGCGGCCTTCATGCGAGGCGCGCAGGTCTGCGCCACCGTAGTCGCCATCCAGCCCGACCACGCCGCCCGCGCTGAGCGGGCTGGCCTGCGCCGCCACCGGCACCGCGAGGAACTGGCGCATGTCGCGCTCGCCCCAGTAGGCCATGGCGCGCAGCGAAACCTGCGCGCCCAGGGCGCGCTCATAGATCGCGCCGCCCTGGTTTTGGCGCACCTCTTTGCGGGTGTCGAAGGCCAGCGCCTGGGCCGATGCCTGGCGCGGATCGGTGCGGAACTGGGCGGCAGTGAGCCCTTGCGGATCCTCGGCCAGCGGCTGATCCATCGCGTTGGCCAGCAGGACGAGCCGGCCGTCGCCGCGCAGCGGAAACTCGAGCCGCGCGTTGCCGTGGCGTCGCTCGGCCCGGCTGTGGCGGCGGAACCCGTCGCTGCGGAAGACGCCCGTGGCCACGCTGTAGTCGATCACGTCGGTGCGCCCGCGCGCGGACGCATGCGCGCGCTCCAGGCCGTGGCTGCCACCGCCCAGGCGCAGGCTCCATTCAGGCTCCGGCGTGCCGCCGGCGCTGAAAACCTGCACCACCCCGCCAGCGGCATTGCCGTAGAGCGCCGAAAACGGCCCGCGCAGCACCTCCACCCGCGCCGCCGAGGCCAGATCGACGTGGGACATCTGCCCCTGTCCGTCCGGCATGGTGGCGGGAATGCCGTCGACCAGGAGCCGCACGCCGCGAACCCCGAAGCTGGAACGCGCGCCGAAGCCGCGAATCGAAAGCTGTTCGTCCTGCGCATGGTTCTGGCGCGAGCGCGACAGCACGCCCGGCACCCGCCGCAGCGTCTCCGAAAGCCCCACGCCGGGCCCACCGCGCCCCGCCAGATCCACGTCAAGTGCGGTGACCGAGGCGGGAACCGCGAATGCATCCTCTGCGCGCAGGCCCGGCGTCACCACGAGCACCGGTATCGCATCCGGTACATCCGGCACATCCGGCGCGGCCCCGGATTCGGCGGCACGGGCACACGGCAGCGCCAGCAGCAGCCCGACGGCTGCGCAGGCGAGTGGCCGCATCGCATGCGATGCGAGAGGCAGTGACGCATCGTGCATGCGGCGAGTCTGCGCAGCCGCGCCGCCCTGCGCAAGCCACGGTCCGACGCCGCTGCACCTTTGCCGCGCAGGCCCCTAGACTGCACCCACCCTGATCTGGAAGCCGCCATGTCCCTGCTGCGCCCGACCGCACTGCTGCTCGCCTGCGCCCTGCCCTGCCTGGCGATTGCCGCACCCTCTGCGCCGGCAGCGACCCTTGCCGAGGTGCTCGCCGCCTCCAGCGCGGCGGACTGGCGTCGGCCCGATCCGGAAAACACGCTCTACATGGACCTCCCCGGCGGACGCGTGGTGATCGAACTGGCACCGCAGTTCGCGCCTGAGCACGTCGCCAACATCCGCACTCTGGCTCACGCCCGCTATTGGGATGGCTTGGCTATCGTGCGGGTGCAGGACAACTACGTGGCGCAGTGGGGCGATCCGGAAGCCGGGAATCCCGAGCATCGCCGCGCGCCGGGCGAGGCCCGGGCGCGGCTGCCGGCGGAGTTCGAGCGCGATGCAGCGGACTCGGGCTTCCGCCGCATCGACAGCCGCGACGCCTATGCGCCACAGGTCGGCTTCGTCGACGGCTTTGCCGCGGCGCGCGATCCGGCGCGCGGAAAGGTGTGGATGGCGCACTGCTACGGGCTGGTCGGTGCCGGCCGGGACAATCCCGCCGACAGCAGCAACGGGGCCGAACTGTATGCAGTGATCGGCCACGCTCCGCGCCATCTGGATCGCAACATCACCCCGGTCGGGCGCGTGCTCTCGGGCATCGAGCACCTCTCGTCCCTGCCGCGCGGGCCGGCACCGATGGGCTTCTACACCGACCCGGCACAGCGTACGCCGATCCGCAGCCTGCGCCTGGCTTCCGACCTTCCGGAATCCGAGCGCCTGTCCATCGAGGTCTTCCGCACCGACACGCCCGCCTTCGAGCGCCTGGTGCAGGCGCGGCGCGTACGGCATGAGGAATGGTTCATCGATCCGGTGGGCCGGATCGAGCTGTGCAACGTGCCTGTGCCGATACGGCTGGCGCTGTGAAACCGGATTGCCTCAGAACGGCTTGAGCAGCACCAGCCAGAGGATCGCCACCAGCGCCAGCAGCGGCAGCTCGTTCACCACGCGCATCGCGCCGGGGCTGGGCAGCGCGCCACCCGCCGCAATGCGTTTGACCCGCCGCCCCATGTGGACGTGGTAGACGAACAGCGCCACCACCAGCGCGAGCTTGGCGTGCATCCAGCCGGTGCCCGCGACGACCATCGTGGGGAAGTCCGGCAGCACGCGATAGCCCAGCCACAGCACCAGACCGAACAGGAAGGCCAGCCCGAACATGACGTGGCCGAAGCGATACAGGCGCAGGCCCATCAGCGCCAGCCGCTCGCGCACCGGTGCCAGGTTGCCGGCCTCGCCCAGGTTCACCAGGATGCGCGGCAGGTAGAACACCACGGCCATGAAGGCGATCAGGAAAACCAGATGCAGCAGCTTGATCCAGAGATAGAGCGTCATGCCGGGACTCGCGTCAGCAAAGCGAACGAGTCTAACCCATTGCGATCCGCGCTGCCGCCGACTATCATTGGCGGTCTTTGTTGCCTGCCCAGAGGGTTTCCGTCATGAAAGTGCTGTCTTCGCTGAAGTCGGCCAAGTCCCGGCACCGTGACTGCAAGGTCGTCCGTCGCCGTGGCAAGGTCTTTGTCATCTGCAAGAGCAACCCGCGTTTCAAGGCGCGCCAGCGCTGAGAGCGGCTGATCCGGCTTGCCGGATCGCGCGTCGAAAGGGCCGCCGTCTGCGGCCCTTCTCGTTTCCGGAACGCGGCGCGCACGCCGCGGCGAGTTGCGACATAATGTCAAACATTGTGTAACGCCGCGATCCGGAGCCTCCCATGAACCGTTCGTTCCTGCTTTCCGCTGCCATTGCAGTCATCGCCCTTCTGGCGTCCGCCCCGGCGCTGGCGCAACAGTCGCGCGCCGACACCCTGCTGATCGACCGTGCCGCTGCCGGCAAGGCGATGGACGGCCCGAAGCGGGGCACCAGCATGGGCAAGGTCGAGGCCCAGTTCGGCGCGCCGGACCAGAAGCTCGAACCGCGCGGCGGCCAGCAGCCGCAATGGCCGGTCATCCACCGCTGGGTCTACCCGCAGTTCACCGTTTACTTCGAGAACTCGCACGTCATCGACGTGGTGCTGCGCCAGGCGGCTCCCGGCGAAATCGGCCCCAAGCCGGTCGAGTAAGTCCGCTATCATTGCGGGCTGGCGCCGCGTCGTGGCGCGGGGCCGACGGATCTTCTCGAGGCCACGGGCACGCCGCCCGTGGTCTCGTCGTTTTGCAAGGAGCGTTTCATGCCCGACTGGCGCTTTCCCGCCGAATGGGAGCCGCAGGATGCCGTGCTGCTGGCATGGCCACACGCCGGGACCGACTGGGCCGAGCGCCTGGCATCGGTGGAAGCGACGTTTGTCGCGCTGGTCGGCGCCATCGCGCGCTTCGAACCCGTGCTGCTGTGCGCGGCCGATGGCGGCGTGGCGCAGCGCGCGCGCGGCCTGCTCGCCGCCGCCGGCGTGCCGCTGGAGCGCGTGCGGTTCATCGAGATCGAGTACGACGACACCTGGCTGCGCGATTCAGGTCCGATCACCCTGCGCGATGCGGCCGGCGCGCCGCGTTTCCTCGACTTCCGCTTCACCGGCTGGGGCGGAAAGTTCGGGGCCAGCCGCGATGACGCGCTGATCGCGGGGCTGGCGGCGCGCGGTGTACTGGATGCGGCGCGGATCGAACGGATCGACTTTGCGCTGGAGGGTGGCGCCATCGAGACCGACGGCCGCGGCACGCTCTTGAGCACCTGGCGCTGCCTGTCCAAGCGCCACCCACGGCTGACCCGCGTGCAGGTGAGCGAAGTGCTGCGCACCGAACTGCGCCAGCAGCGCGTGCTGTGGCTGGAGCACGGGTATCTGGAAGGCGACGACACCGACGCCCACATCGACACGCTGGCGCGGCTGGCACCCGATGACGCCATCGTCTTCCAGGCCTGCGATGACCGCGCCGACGCGCACCACGCCGAACTGGCCGCCATGGCCGCCGAACTGGCCGAACTGCGCACCGTCGACGGACGCCCCTATCGCCTCTTCCCGCTGCCCTGGCCGCGCCCGGTGCTGGATGCGGGGCGTCGGCTGGCCGCGTCCTACGCCAACTTCCTCATCATCAACGGTGCCGTGCTGGTGCCCGCCTACGACGATCCGGCCGATGTCGCCGCCGCGGCGGTGCTGGCCGATGCCTTTCCCGACCGCCGGATCATCCCCGTGCCCTGCCGCGCGCTGATCTGGCAGAACGGCAGCCTGCACTGCCTCACCATGCAGATCCCGCAAGGAGCCTTGTCCGATGCCTGATCCCCGCACGCTGCGCGTGGCCCTGGTGCAGGAGCGCAACCAGGGCGAGGCCGACGCCAACCTCACCCTGATCGAAACCCGCGTGGCCGAGGCCGCTGCCGCCGGTGCGCGCCTGGTCCTTTTGCAGGAGCTGCACAACGGCCCCTACTTCTGCCAGCACGAATCGGTCGACGAATTCGATCGCGCCGAGCCGATCCCCGGCCCCAGCACCGCGCGCCTGGGCGCGCTGGCGCGGCGTCACGGCGTGGTGATCGTCGCCTCGCTGTTCGAGCGCCGCGCGCCCGGCCTCTACCACAACACCGCGGTGGTGCTGGAAAGCGACGGCCGCCTGGTCGGGCGCTACCGCAAGATGCACATTCCCGACGATCCGGGGTTCTACGAGAAGTTCTATTTCACGCCCGGCGACCTCGGCTTCGAGCCCATCGACACCTCGGTCGGCCGCCTCGGCGTGCTGGTGTGCTGGGACCAGTGGTACCCGGAAGCCGCGCGGCTGATGGCCTTGGCCGGTGCCGACCTCCTGCTCTATCCCACCGCCATCGGCTGGGATCCGGACGACGCGCCGGCGGAAAAGACCCGCCAGCGCGATGCCTGGATCCTCAGCCACCGCGGCCACGCCGTCGCCAACGGGCTGCCGGTGCTCAGCTGCAACCGCGTCGGCCACGAGCCGTCCCCGCTGGGCGCTGCCGGCATCGACTTCTGGGGCCACAGTCACGCTCTCGGACCGCAGGGCGAATTCCTGGCGCAGGTCGGGACCGAGCCGGCCCTGCTGGTCTGCGACGTGGACCTCGCGCGCAGCGAGTCGGTCCGCCGCATCTGGCCGTTCCTGCGCGACCGCCGCATCGACGCCTACGCCGACCTGCTGCGCCGCTACCGCGACTGAACCCTTGTCGATGAACGATCTTCCCAACACTGAAACCACCGAAGCGGCCAATGTGGAACCAGCAGCTGATCCGCTCGCAGGCCAGCCCATCGTAGAAGTCGAGCGCGACGGCATCCACTACACCCTGCTGGGCACCGCGCACGTCTCGCGCGCGAGCGTCGAGGCGGTGCGCGCGCTGCTGGCGCAAGGCCGCTTCGATGCGGTCGCGGTGGAGCTGTGCGACGCACGCCATCGCGCCCTGACCGATCCGGATGCATTCTCGCGCCTGGACATCTTCCAGGTGATCCGGCAGGGCAAGATCGGGCTGGTCACCGCCAACCTGGCGCTGTCGTCCTATCAGCGCCGGCTGGCCGAACAACTGGGCGTGGAACCGGGTGCCGAAATGCGCGCGGCGATCGAGGCGGCGGGCGAACAGAACCTGCCGCTGTGGTGCATCGACCGCGATATCGGCCTCACCCTGCGCCGCACCTACGCCGCAGTCGGTTTCTGGCGCAAAATGACGCTGATGAGCGGTCTGGCGGTCAGCCTGATCGCCTCAAACGAGGTGGACGAGGCCGAGATCGAGCGCCTCAAGCAGGGCGACATCCTGGAAAGCAGCTTCCACGAGTTTGCCCAGCGCGATGAGACGCTGTATCGCGCCCTGATCGACGAACGCGACCGCTACATGGCCGCGAGCCTGCGCGACGAGGCACGTTTCGCACCAAAACCCGGCGCGCGCGTGCTCGCCGTGGTGGGCGCGGGCCACCTCGCCGGCCTGTCGAACTACCTGCGCGAGGAAGCAGCCGAGCCAGCGCGGGAGATCGCCGCGCTGAAGGAAGTGCCGCGGCCCAAGCCGTGGGGAACGTGGATCGGGGCGGCGCTGACGGTGTTCGTGCTGGGCGGATTCGCCTGGGGATTCCTGCAGGGCAGCGACGTGGGCGGCGAATTCGTGCTGCGCTGGGTGCTGCTGACCGGCATCGGCGGGGCCATCGGCTGCATTGCGGCGGCCGGCCATCCGCTCAGCGTGCTGGTCGCGTTCCTGATTTCTCCGCTGACCCCGTTCCATCCGGCGCTGTCCTCCGGCATGGCCAGCGCCTGGGTGGAAGCCTCGCTGCGGCGGCCCAAAGTCGCGGACTTCGCCAAACTGCGCGATGATGTCGGCACCCTCGGTGGCTGGTGGCGAAACCGCGTATCGCGGGTATTCGTCAATTTTTTCCTGACCAACCTGGGTACCGTCGTGGGGGTCTATCTCGCGGGCTGGAACATGATCAAGCAGGTGTTCTGACCCGCCCGCTGCTGGGGGCGTGGGGAATGAAATCCATACTGGTGGCCGAATCCTCGCCCACGCGCCGGCGCGCGCTGGCGGCACTGTTGACGCAAAAGGGCTGGGACGTGCACGCACCGGGCTCGACCCTGGCCTGCTGCGAGCTGCTCCGCCACGCGCACGCCCGCGGCCTGAGCATCGAGGCGGTCGTGCTCGGCTGGCCGGAGCTGCTCACCCCCGACGAGCAGGACCTGCGCGAGCTGCTGCACGCCGAGAACCTGCAGCACGTCCCGGTGGTGGTGTTCGCCGACGAGGGCAGCGAGGCGATCGCGCAATGGCGCATGACGCGCGCGCGCACCTCGCTCCTGAGCTGGAGCGACTACACCCACATCACCCGCCAGATCGAACATGCCGGTGACCAGCACGTGCTGGCGACACCCGCGACGCGGCCGCAAAGCCCGCAGCGCGTGCTGCTGGTGGACGATTCGCCGACGGTGCGCACCGCCTTCGTGAAGCTGATGCGAAACCACGGCTACATCGTGGAAGCGGCCAACAGCGCGGCCGATGGCCTCAGGCTGGCGCTGGCGAAGCCGTTCGACATCGCGATCATCGACTACTTCATGCCGGGCGAGAATGGCCCCTCGCTGATCGCCGCACTGCAGCATCATCCGCAAACCCGGCACATCCTGTCGGCCATCATCACCGGCACCTATTCCGACGAAGTGATCGTGGAGTCGCTGGCCTCCGGCGCGGTGGAGTGCCTGTTCAAGAGCGAGACCCGCGACCTCTTCCTCGCGCGCCTGGCCTCGCTCGCCCGCTCGGTCCAGGACCGCAAGGCGATCGACGCCGAGCGCCGTCGCCTGGAGGGCATCCTCGCGGCGGTGGGCGACGGCGTCTTCGGGGTCGACAACGACGGCACCATCCTCTTCATCAACCCGGCCGCCGTGCAGATTCTTGGCCACGCCGACGCGCGCCCGCTGATTGGCAGCCTTGCGGCCGAATGCATCCATCCGGGCTCTTCGGGGCGATGGAATCCGGACGAGCCCGGGCCGCTGGCCCGCTGCTACAGCGACGGCACCAGCCTGCCGCACTGGCAGTCCATCTTCTGGACCGCCTCGCGCCTGCCGATTCCGGTGGAAGGCACGGTCTATCCGCTGCACGTCGACGGCGCGCGGCGCGGCTCGGTGGTGGCCTTCCGCGATGTTTCGGCGCAGCGCAAGCTGGAGGAACAGCTGCGCTGGCAGGCCGAACACGACAGCCTCACCCAGCTGCACAACCGCGCCTGGTTCGAACGCCAGCTCGGGGTGGAGCTGCAGCGCCTGCGCCAACAGGACGAAAACGGCGCGCTGCTGTTCATCGATCTGGACCGCTTCAAGTACATCAACGACACCGCCGGCCACAGCGCCGGCGACGAGCTGCTGGTGGAGGTGAGCAAACGCATCCGCGCCCAGCTTCGCCCCGGCGACCAGATCGCCCGCATGGGTGGCGACGAGTACGCCATCCTGCTGCGCAACGTGCTGCCCGAAGGCATCGCGGCACTGGCCGACAGCATCCGCACGGCGGCCTGCACGGCACCGTTCAGCCACCGCGGCAAGACCTACCGCATCACGCTTTCGATCGGCGCAACCTCGATCAGCGGCACCACGACCTCGCCGGAAGCGGCGATGGCCCAGGCCGACCTCGCCTGCTACCGCTCCAAGACCTCCGGACGCGCGCGCTGCTATGTGTTCGATCCGCAGCTCGACGACATCAACTCGATGACCGAGGAACTGGGCTGGTCGGCACGGCTGCAGGAAGCGCTCGTGCAGGACCGCTTCGAACTGGTGTTCCAGCCGATCGTGCCGCTGGCGGGGATCGAACATGAAACCGGCGAACAGCCGGCGTCGGACCTGTGGCAACGGCAGTTCCTGCGCAACCCGGACGAGCCGGCGCTGTACGAGGCGCTGCTGCGCCTGCGCGGGGCCGATGGCGACCTGATCCTGCCCAAGCGCTTCCTGCCCTCGGCCGAGCGCTTCGGCCTGATGGCCGAGATCGACCGCTGGGTGATCCACCGCGCGGTCCGCGCTCTGCAGGAGGTCCGCGGGCACCATCGCCGGATCGCGCTCACGGTCAACCTCTCTGCCGACAGCCTGGCCGACGTGTCGCTGGCCGACTTCGTCACCGACTGCCTGGTGCGGCACGACGTCGACCCCGAGGCGCTGGTCTTCGAAATCACCGAATCGGGAACCCTGGCCGACATCGTCGGAGTGAAGGCGCTGCTCACGCGCCTGCGCCAGCTCGGCTGCCGCATCGCGATCGATGACTTCGGCACCGGATTCTCGACCTTCGCCTACGTGCGCGAGCTCGACGCCGATATCCTCAAGATCGATGGATCCATCGTGCACGGCCTGCCCGACGACCCGCTCGACCGCACCGTGATCGCGGCCCTGGCCAGCATCGCCGAGGTCACCGGCAAGCGCACCGTGGCCGAGTGGGTCGAAAGCCTTGAAACCCTGCGCGTGCTGCACGAATGCGGCGTCAACTACGCCCAGGGCAACGCCATCGGGCATCCGCGCCTGCAGCTTCTGCCGCAGGTGCCCAGCGCGGTGGCCGGCGAGGCGCGGGCGGCTGAACTCGCCGTCGCGGCACCGCCCGCGCGGCTGGCGGCGGCGGACAAGGTGGTCCCCATCGCCCCGGCAGCGCGGCGCTGATGCAGTTCCTCTGGTACGACCTGGAAACCTTCGGGCGCGACGCGCGGCGCAGCCGCATCGCGCAGTTCGCCGCGATCCGCACCGACGAGCACCTGCGCCCGATCGAGACGCCGCTGAGCTTCTTCTGCCAGCCGTCCGACGACATCCTGCCCTCGCCCGGCGCCTGCCTGATCACCGGCATCACCCCGCAGCAGGCCCGCGCCGACGGCGTGCCGGAAGCCGAGTTCGCCACACGCATCCACGAGGAAATGAGCCGGCCGGACACCTGCGTGGCGGGCTACAACAGCTTCCGCTTCGATGACGAGTTCATCCGCCACCTCTTCTACCGCAACTTTTTCGATCCCTACGCGCGCGAGTGGCGCAACGGCAATTCGCGCTGGGATCTGATCGACACGGTGCGGATGGCGCGCGCGCTGCGCCCCGACGGCATCCAATGGCCGCTGCGCGACGACGGCGCGCCGAGCTTCCGGCTGGAGCAGCTGGCCGCCGCCAATGGCCTCGTACACGAGCGCGCGCACGAGGCGCTCTCGGACGTGGAAGCCACCATCGCGCTGGCGGCACGGCTCAAGTCCGAACACGCACGCCTGTTCGACTACGCCCTCGCGCTGCGCGACAAGCGCCGCGCCGCGGCCCTGCTCGACTACGCCGGCATGACGCCGGTGCTGCACATCTCGCAGCGGTTTCCCGCTGCGCAAGGCTGCGGGCGGCTGGTGCTGCCGGTTTGCCCGCACCCGCAGATCGCCAACCGCATCATCGTCGTCGACCTGCACGACGACCCGACGCCGGTGCTCGAGCTTGCCGCCGACGAAATCCTCGACCGCCTCTACACCCCGCGCGGCGATCTTCCCGAGGGGGTTGCGCGCATCGGACTCAAGGAAATCCACCTCAACCGCGCCCCGATCCTGGTCGAACTGCGCCATCTGAACCCCGATCAGCTTGCGGTGTTCGGCATCGATCTTCCGCGCCAGCTCGACTACGCGGCGCGGCTGCGCGCGGCACCGAACCTGGCCGACAAGCTGCGTGCGGTCTACGGCGCACCGCGCCCCGATACCGGGCGGGACGATCCGGAGCTTGCGCTTTACGCCGGATTTCCGGTCCCCGCCGATGCCGCGCTGTTCGCCCGCGTGCGCGAGAGCGGTGGACGTTCGCCACCCGGCGGCCGCTTCGGCTTCCGCGATCCGCGCTACGAGGAGCTGGCCTTCCGCCATCGCGCCCGCAACTGGCCGCAGGCGCTCGGTCCTGCCGAAAACGCGCGCTGGCAGCAGTACCGCAGCGACCGCCTCGCGCCCGGCAGCGGCCTTTCCGAATACGACCTTGCGTCCTATCGCGCCGAGATCCTGCAGCTGCGCGCCACCGCCGAACCCGGTACCGGCAGCCACGCGATCCTCGATGCGCTGGAGGCGTGGGGGCAGGAGATCGAAGCATCGCTGCAGGGCTGATGGCGGCGGCCGCACGGCCCCGGGCCGCTAGCCGCCCTCGCGCCACACGCGCCTGCGCCGATCGCGTTCGCGTCTCACGTTTTGCGGCCCGGATGCATCGATCCGCAGGCGCAGCGCGCCGTCCTGCGCGGTATCGGCCAGCGCGATCCCGCGTTCGCGGTAGCGCGCCAGCACGTCCTCGCGCGGCAGGCCGAAGCGGTTGCGGTAGCCCGTGCCGATCAGCGCCAGCCGCGGCGCCACCGCGTCGATGAAGGCATCCGAGGACGAGCTGCGGCTGCCGTGGTGCGGCATCACCAGCAGCGGCGCAGGCAGCTGCCCGGAGCGTTCGCGCACCAGGCGCTGTTCGATCAGCTGGCCGATGTCGCCGGGCAGAAGCGCCAGGGCGCTGCCGCTGGCGTCCTCGATGCGCAGCACGCAAGAGCTGTCGTTGCCGAGGTAGGGGAAGTGCTCGGGCGGATGCAGCAGGCGCAGCGTGATGCCGTCGAAGCGCCATTCGCGCCCGGCCTCGCAGGCGGTTTCACCCACCTCCGGGCGCGCACGTGAGGAATGCACTTGGGCCGGCGCGTACGCGCGCCGCACCGCATCGGCACCGCCGGCGTGATCGTTGTCACCGTGGCTCACGATGAAAAGATCGAGGCTGGAAACGCCCAGCGCGCGCAGCGCCGGCACCACGGCGGCTTCGCCCATGTCCAGACCGCCGGGAAAGGCCGGGCCGGCATCGTAAAGCACGGCGTGGCGTGCGGTCTGCACCAGCACCGACAAGCCTTGTCCCACATCGAACACGGTGAGATCGATGCTGTCCGGCGGGCGCTCCTCGCGCGCCGGCAACAGCAGCGGCAGCAGCAGGAAGACCGCCAGCGGCTTGCCGGGAATCCCGCGCGGCAGAAGCAGCCAGAAGATGCCCGCCAGCGCCAGCACGAACGCGAACGCGCCCGGTTCGGGCAGGTAGACCAGCGCGCCGTGCAGCCCGGCCACCGGCTCCAGCGCGCGCCACAGAAGCTCCATCAGCCAGGCGGAAAGCCGGAACGCCCAGGTACCCGCGCCGGCCACCAGCAGTTCGAGCGCGGTGCCGGCCAGCGCCACCGGTACCACCACCAGGCTCACCCAGGGCACGGCCACGAGGTTGCACAGCGGCCCGGCGACCGAGGCCTGACCGAAGAACCAGACCGTCAGCGGCAGCAGGCCCAGCGCGGTCACGCCCTGCGCCGACAGCAGCGCGCGCCACCAGCGCCGCGGGCCGTGCGGCAGGCACCACAGCAACCAGCCCACGCCGAGGAAGGAAAGCCAGAACCCGGCACCGAGCACCGCCAGCGGATCGACGGCCAGCACCGCGATCAGCGCCAGCGCGAAGGACTGCACCGCGTCGAAGCGCCGGCGCAGGAGTACGGTCAGCAGGGCCGCGCCGATCATCAGCAGGGTGCGCACCGTGGGCAGGGCGAAACCGGCCAGCGCGGCGTAGCCCGAGGCCATCGCCAGCGCCGCGAGCGCCGCCGCCTGCGGCATCGGCAGCCGCAGCCCGAGGGTCGGGAACAGGCGGTACAGGAGGCGCACCAGGAGCGCGCCAAAACCGGCTACCAGCCCGACGTGCAGCCCGGAAATCGCGATCAGGTGTGCGGTCCCGGTGGCGCGCAACACGTGCCAGTCGTCACCATCCAGCGCACGCGTATCGCCCACCGCCAGCGCCTGCACGAAGCGCGCCCCGCTGTCGCCCACGGCGGCAGCCATGCGTTCGGCCAGCGCCAGCCGCAGCCGGTCGATGCCGCTGCCCGGTGCCAGGACGCGGATGTCCCCGGTCTCGAGCACATAGCCGGTGGCGGCGATCCGCCGCTCCAGCGCGTGGCGCTCGAAATCGAAGCCGCCGGGATTGAGGCTGCCGCGCGGACGCTTGAGTCGGACGGCCAGCCGCCAGCGGCTGCCCGGCTCGGGCTGCACCCGGCTGCGATACCACGACAGCCGCAGGCGGCTTCCGGCCAGCACCGCCGCCTCGCCTTCGCCCGAATCCACCGCAAATCCGAAGCGGATCGCATCCACGCGCGCTTCGGGCAGGCCGACCACGCGCCCTTCGACCACCAGTTCCGTGCCTTCCAGCGCCGGCGGCAGGCGCGCGTCCATGCCCCAGCCCGCCACCAGCAGGGCCCAGGCAAACCCCATTCCCAGGCCCGCGGGAAAGCGCGCCTTCGGCAAGGCAAGCCACAGCATCTGGGCCAGCGCGAGCAGCGCCCAGCACAGGGCCGGTGGAGGCAGCTGCGGCAGCGAGAGCGCGGCCACCGCGCCCAACGCGAGCCCTGCCGCCAGGAATATGTCGAGCCGGGGAGCAGGCACCGCGGGATGACGGCGCGCGTTCTCCATCACCCCGGCCGCCTCACACGTCGCCGGCCGGCAGCTCGCGCAGGCGGCCGCCGGCCAGTTCCAGCGCGCGATCCATGGTGCGCGCCAGGCGGCGGTCGTGGGTGACCAGAACGAAGCTGGTGCCGGCCTCGCGGTTCAGTTCCAGCATCAGCGCGTAGACCTGCGCGGCGGTCTTTTCGTCGAGGTTGCCGGTGGGTTCGTCGCCCAGCACGCAGGCCGGACGGGTGACCAGCGCGCGCGCCACCGCGCAGCGCTGGCGCTCGCCGCCGGACAGTTCGCCGGGCTTGTGCATCAGGCGCGCCGACAGGCCGACACGATCCAGCAGGGCAGCCGCCGCGACCCTCGCCTCGCGCTCCGGTGCGCGGCGGATGAGGAGCGGCATCATCACGTTTTCCAGCGCGGTGAACTCGGGCAGGAGGTGGTGGAACTGGTAGACGAAGCCCAGCGCGCGGTTGCGCAGGCGACCGCGGGCGGCGTTGGAAAGGCGGCTCATCGCCTCCCCTTCCACCCAGACTTCGCCCGCGGTCGGCGTGTCCAGCCCGCCGAGGATGTGCAGGAGCGTGCTCTTGCCCGCGCCCGAGGCCCCGACGATGGCCACGGTTTCGCCGCGCGCCACGGACAGGCTCAGGCCATCGAACACCGGCGTGTTCAAGCCGCCCTCGGCATAGGTGCGCGACAGCCCCTCGCAGCGGATCACCGCATTACCCATCGCCGGATCACTCATAGCGCAGCGCCGCGGCGGGATCGGTGCGCGAGGCGCGCCAGGCCGGATAGAGCGTGGCGAGCATGCACATGACGAACGCGATGGTGACGATCCACAGGATGTTTTCCGGGCGCAGGTCGACCGGCAGGTCGCCGCTGATGTAGTAGACGTCGGCCGGCATCAGCTCGAAGCCGAGCAGGCGTTCGATGAAGCGCATCACGTGGTCGAGATTGAGGGTAAGCGCGATGCCGCCCGCCACGCCGGCGAGGATGCCCACCACGCCGATCACCGTGCCCTGCACCACGAACACCGCCATCACCGAGCCGGGCGACAGGCCAAGCGTGCGCAGGATGGCGATATCGGCCTGCTTGTCGGTGACCAGCATGATGAGCGAGGACACCAGGTTGAAGGCCGCCACCGCGACGATCAGCGAGAGGATCACCGCCATCACGCTCTTTTCCATCTGGATGGCGCGGAAGAAGTTGGCGTGGTCGCGCGCCCAGTCGCGCACCCGGTAGAACTCGCCGATCCGGTCGGCCAGATCGCGCGCCACGCTCCAGGCGTGGAACATGTCGGTGAGCTTGAGCCGCACCCCGGTCACGCCCTCGCCCATGCGCAAGAGGCGCTGCGCGTCGGCCATGTGGATGATCGCCATCTGCAGGTCATACTCCTGCATGCCGGTCTCGAACAGGCCGGCGACGGTGAAGCGCTTCATCTGCGGCACCACGCCCACCGGCGTGCTGCGCGCCTCGGGCACGAGCACCGTCACGCTGTCGCCCATGTCCACGCCCAGAGCCATCGCAAGTTCGGTGCCCAGGAGGATGTTGAAGGCACCGGGTTTCAAGTCGCCGATGGCACCGGCCTTCATCTTTTCCCCCACGACCGATACCGCCGGCTCCAGCGCCGGCTCGATGCCGCGCAGCAGCGCACCCTGGCTGCGCACGCCGGTGAGCAGCGACTCGCGCTCGATGTAGGGTGCCGCGCCCAGCACGCGCGGATCGGCGCTCGCCACCTCGACCGCTTGCGGCCAGTCGTGCAGGTCTTCGCCCACCCCGCTGATGGTGGCGTGCGCCACCATGCCCAGGATGCGGGTGCGCAGCTCGGTCTCGAAACCGTTCATCACCGAGAGCGTGGCGATGAGCGCCACCACGCCCAGCGCGATGCCCAGCATCGACACCAGCGAGATGAAGGAGATGAATCGGTTGCGTCGCTTGGCGCGGGTGTAGCGCAGGCCGATCGCAAGTTCCAGCGGTCGTATCATCCAGGGCTCGTCGTCTGGCCGGAAGGAAGGGCGCGCGCCGCGGCGGCATCCCGAAGCGGTGCATGATCGCGCATCCAGAGGCGAAGTTCCCGACGCGACGCTGCCGGCAGCGAGTCGCCGGCGAACGCCCAGCGCCGCTCGCGCTCATCCACGGCCAGAACCAGCACGCCCAGCGGCCCGCGTTCGTGCAGGGCACGCGCCTGCGCCACGCGCTCGCCGCCGTCCGGCCCGATCAGGCCGACGCTGCCATCGGCGCGCAGCACCAGCGTTTCCCCGGCCAGCCGCGACAGGCCGCGCCATGCCACCCAGACCAGCGCCGGAAGCAGCACGAGGCAGGCGTCGGGAATATGCGACAGATGCACGGCCGTGCCGGCAATCAGGCCCAGCGCGATGATCGCGGCGCGCAGCCTCCGCGACGGGCGCAGCGCCAGTTGCAGCGACGCGCCGCCGGCGTGGCTCATCGGTCAGCGCAGCGCACGCCGCGTCACATCGTGAAGGTGGGCTTGTCGCCGCTGACCATGCCGGCCAGATGCGTCTCGATCTTGCTGCGCACCATCTCGCCGTCGGCCGACTCGTTGAGCTGCACGCCAATGCCCGGCGGCCGGTTGCCCTGCGCGCCGGCCGGGGTGATCCAGACCACCCGGCCCGCCACCGGCAGGCGCTCCTTGTCGTCGAGCAGGGTCAGCATCACGAACACTTCGTCGCCCAGGTTGTAGCGCTTGGGCGTGGGCACGAACAGGCCGCCGCCCTTGAGAAAGGGCATGTAGGCGCCGTAGAGCTGGCTCTTCTCCTTGATCGCCAGGGACAGCACGCCCTGGCGCGAGAATCCCCCTGTTGTCATGACACGATTCCGTCCGTGGGATGCGGGGTCATCTTAGGCTGCGCCGGCGCGGATGGTCCAGCCCCGCGATGGGCGCGGCGGCGGTCCGCACCTTCAGGCCGTGCCGGCGGGCGTCCGCACGCCGGCACGCTCGCCGACCCGCACGGCCTGGTGCGGTGCGAGGTGCCGATCCAGATCCACGGCACCCGGCGGCAGCAGCAGCACGACGGTCGAGCCGTAGTTGAAGCGCGCCATCTCGGCGAAGCGCTCCAGGGTGATGCCCTGGCCGCGGAAGTCGCGGCGCAGGACCCGACTTGCGTACTTCGGGATGTTGACGCCGTTCCAGACCGTCTCCACGCCCGAGACCAGCATCGCCCCCACCATCACCACCGCCATCGGCCCGAAGTCGCAGTCGAACACGCAGACCAGGCGCTCATTGCGCGCGAATACGCGCGGCACGGCGGCAACGGTGGCCGGCGACACGCTGAACAGGCGTCCGGGCACGTGCAGGGTTTCACGCAGCGTGCCGCGCCAGGGCATGTGCACGCGGTGGTAGTCGCGCGGGGCGAGGTAGACGGTGAGGAAGCTGCCCTGCGCGAAAGGCGCGGCGAGTTCCTCGTCGCCCAGCAGTTCGGCGGCGGTGTAGCTGTGGCCCTTGGCCTGCAGGATGCGGCCATCCTCGATCGCGCCCCACTGGCTGATGCGCCCGTCCGAGGGCATCAGGAAGGCGGCGGGTTCGGCGTCGGGCGCCCGCGCGCCGGGCTTGAGCGCGCGGGTGAAGAAAGCGTTGAAACTCGGGTAGGCAAAGGGATCGGGCTGCTCCGCCTCGTCCATCGCCACGTCGAAGTGCGCCAGCACCTGTCGGATCAGGAAATTCTTCCACGGCACCCAGCGGCTGCGCGCGGCGTGGAGCGCAAGGCGCGACAGAAACCGGTGCGGCAACAGGTACTGCGCCAGGATGCCGGGCGTCACGGCGCGTGTTCCACCAGGGTGCGCATGTCCGCGGCGATGAGCTCCGGGTCCAGCGGCGGGCGCATGAAGCCGGCCAGGTTGGCTTCGGGATCGAGCACGGCGACCCAGCTGGTGTGGTCGATGGTGTAACCGCCATCCTCCAGCGGTGCCTTGGCGAACACCATGCTGAGCGAGGCGGCGAAGCGCGTCAGCGCGTCGATGTCGCCGGTGGCCGCGAGCACGGTCGGGCTGAAGTAGGCCGCGTACTTCTGCAACGCCTCGGGGGTGTCGCGCTCGGGATCGACCGAGACGAACAGGATGCGCGGACGGCTGGCTTCGGGCAACGTGGCCCACAGCTTCTCGGCGCGCGCCAGGGCGGCCAGGGTCATCGGACACACGTCCGGGCAGTGGGTGAAGCCCAGAAACACCAGGGTCCAGCGCCCGCGCAGGGCCGTCGCGTCCACCACGCTGCCGTCAGCGGCGGCGAGAGCGAACTCCGGCAGCACGCGCGCCGCATCGAGCAGGCGCATGCTTTCCACCGGCGGCACCGCGGCGGTGCGGGAAAAAAACTTCTGCCCAGCCCACAGTCCAAGGCCGGCGGCCAGCGCAGCGATCAGCACCAAGAGGGTCGGCAGCGTGCCGGAGGGGCGGGTACGGGTAGTCATCGGGCCAGTATACCGACTGGCCGCGAGACCACGCCCTCGGCAGGCCGCATCGGCTGCCAGGCGCGCCCGAACCGGACCAGCGCGCGGGCTATACTGCGTGCGCACCCATCCCGCACTGCACCATGACCGCCGAACTCGCCACGATCATCGACTTCATCCGCTACGGCGCCAGCCGCTTCGGCGAGGCCGGGCTGACTTTCGGCCACGGCTTCGACAATGCCCTGGATGAAGCCACCCAGCTCGCGCTCCACGCCCTGCACCTGCCGCACGACCTGCCGCCGGCCTACGGCCAGGCGCGCCTGACCGCCGCGGAAAAGGCGCAGGTGCTGACGCTGTTCCAGCGCCGCATCGACGAGCGCATTCCGGCCTGCTACCTCACCGGCGAGGCCTGGTTCGCGGGCCTGTGCTTCCTCACCGATGCGCGCGCGCTGGTGCCGCGCTCGCCCATCGCCGAACTGATCGAAGCCGGCTTCCAGCCCTGGCTGGGCGACCGCCACGTGGCGCGCGCGCTGGATCTTTGCACCGGCTCGGGCTGCATCGGCATCGCCATGGCGGTGCACCGGCCCGACTGGCAGGTGGACGCGGTGGACCTGAGCCCCGACGCGCTGGAACTGGCGCAGTCCAACGTCGAGCGCTTCGATGCGGGCGAGCGCGTCCGGCTGATCGAGTCGGATCTCTTCTCGGCGCTGGCGGGCGAGCGCTACGACCTCATCGTCACCAACCCGCCCTACGTCACCCACGAGGAAACCGACGCACTGCCGCCCGAGTACGCCTTCGAGCCCGAACTGGGGCTGCGCGCCGGCGACGATGGCCTGGACTTGGCCCTGCGCATCCTGCGCGATGCGCCCGAACACCTGACTGAAGACGGCCTGCTGATCTGCGAAGTGGGCGAAAGCGAGCGTGCCCTCACCGCGCTGTTGCCGGAGCTCGAGTTCGACTGGATCGAGTTCAAGGTCGGCCAGATGGGCGTGTTCGTGATCGAACGCGAGGCGCTGGTGCGCCATCACGCGCGCATCCGCGCGCTGGCGGACGCGCGCGCGTGAACACGGTTGGCCGGCTCTTTCGCGTCACCACCTTCGGCGAGTCCCACGGCCCGGCGATCGGCTGCGTGATCGACGGCTGCCCGCCCGGGCTGGCGCTTGCGCCGGACGACTTCGACACCGATCTCGCGCGCCGCGCCACCGGGCGCTCGCGCTACACCTCGCAGCGGCGCGAGGCCGATGAGGTCGAAATCCTGTCCGGCGTGTACGAAGGCCGCAGCACCGGCACCCCGATCGCGCTCCTGATCCGCAACGTGGACCCGCGCAGCAAGGACTACGGTGCCATCGCCGACCAGTTCCGCCCGGCGCACGCCGACTACGCCTACTGGCACAAGTACGGCATCCGCGACCCGCGCGGCGGCGGGCGCAGTTCGGCGCGCGAAACCACGATGCGCGTGGCGGCCGGGGTCGTCGCGAAGAAATGGCTGGCGCAGCGCGGCGTCAGCGTGCGCGGCTTCCTTTCGCAGCTCGGCGACATCCGCCCGCGCGGATTCGACCGGGACGTAATCGAAACCAACCCCTTCTTCTGGCCCTGCGCCGAACAGGTGCCGGAGCTGGAGGAGTACATGAAGGTCCTGCACAAGTCCGGCGACTCGGTCGGCGCGCGGGTGGACGTGGTGGCCGAGGGCGTACCACCGGGCTGGGGCGAGCCGGTCTACGGCAAGCTCGATGCGGAGCTGGCCGCGGCGCTGATGGGCATCAACGCGGTCAAGGGCGTGGAAATCGGCGACGGTTTCGCGGTGGCGGCGATGAAGGGCACCGAAAACCGCGACGAGATCACTGCGGAGGGTTTTCTCTCCAATCACGCCGGCGGCATCCTGGGCGGCATTTCGAGCGGCCAGCCGATCCGCTGCTCGATCGCGCTCAAGCCCACCTCCAGCATCCGTCTGCCCGGCCGCAGCCTCGACACCTCCGGTGCGCCGGTCGATGTGGTCACCACCGGCCGCCACGATCCCTGCGTCGGCATCCGCGCCACGCCCATCGCCGAGGCGATGGTGGCGCTCGTGCTGATCGACCAGGCCCTGCGCCACCGCGCCCAGTGCGGCGATGTCGGTACCGTCGCGCCGCGCGTTCCCGGCGGCGCGTTCCCTCCCTGATACTTCTTGTCCAGGCACCTTTCATGAGTGACACATCCAGGCAGTACACCGTTGCCGTCGTCGGTGCCACCGGCGCGGTGGGCGAAACCATGCTCGACATCCTCGCCCAGCGCGATTTCCCCGTGGGAAAACTGGTCGCGCTGGCCTCCGAGCGCTCCGCCGGCGAGCGGATTTTCTTCGGCGAAAGGACGGTTGTGGTGCAGGATCTGGCCACCTTCGACCCGACCGGCGTCGACATCGCGCTGTTTTCCGCAGGCGGCTCGATCTCGAAGGAATTCGCGCCCCGGTTTGCGGCCGCCGGTGCCATCGTCATCGACAACAGTTCCGCCTTCCGCTACGACGACGATGTGCCGCTGGTGGTGTCGGAGGTCAATCCCGAGGCGGCGCGGAATCCGCCGCGCGGCATCATCGCCAATCCCAACTGTTCCACCATGCAGCTGCTGGTGGCGCTCGCCCCGATCCACCGCGCCGTGGGCATCGCGCGCATCAACGTGGCGACCTACCAGTCGGTGTCGGGGGCGGGCCGTTCGGCGCTGGAAGAGCTCGGTCGCCAGACCGCCGCCATCCTCAGCTTCGCCGATCCCGAACCCGCGCGCTTCCCGGTGCAGATCGCGTTCAACCTGATCCCGCAGATCGACGACTTCCTCGACAACGGCTACACCAAGGAAGAGATGAAGCTGGTGTGGGAAACCCGCAAGATCCTGGACGACGCATCCATCGAGGTGAACCCGACCGCGGTGCGCGTGCCGGTGTTCTTCGGCCACGCCGAGGCGGTCCATCTGGAAACCCGCGCGCCGATATCTCCGGAAGCCGCGCGCGCGCTGCTGGAGCAGGCGCCGGGCGTCGTGGTGGTGGACGAACGGCGCACCGGCGGCTGGCCCACGCCCGTCACCCACGCCTCGGGCACCGACCCGGTCTACGTCGGCCGCATTCGGCAGGACATCTCGCACCCGCGCGGGCTGAATCTGTGGGTGGTGGCCGACAATATCCGCAAGGGGGCCGCACTAAACGCTGTACAGATTGCTGAACTATTGGTAAAAACTCACGCCTGATCTAAAGTTAGCACCGCGTTATCAAGTCGTTTCGAGGATTCAGGGGGAAACGACATGCGGCGCGTCGCACCATGCCTCCGAGGGGAAGCCACCCGATGAACATGCGTCTCCGTCTCCCGATCGCCCTCGCCCTGGCGCTGGGCAGCAGCCACGCCAGCGCGCTTGGCCTGGGCCAGATCGAGGTGAAATCCGCCCTGAATCAGCCACTTGTCGCCGAAATCCCGGTGCTGACGAGCAGTCCGGGCGAAGCCGATGACCTGCGCGTCAAGCTGGCACCACCTGACGCCTTCACCCGCGTCGGACTGAGCCGCCCGACCATCCAGGCCGCCAACCTCAGCTTCGAAGTGCGTACCGACGAGCGCGGCCGCAAGGTCATCCGCATCACCACGCCCGACAGCGTCTCCGACCCGTTCCTGAGCTTTCTGCTGGAAGCCGACTGGGGCAAGGGCCGCATGCTGCGCGAATACACCGTGCTGCTCGATCCGCCCTCGATGGTGCCGATCACGGCCAGCGCGCCGGCGCGAACCAGCGCGCTGCCCGAACCGCCGCCGGCACCGGCCGAACCGCTGCTGGAAACGCCGCCGCCGCTGGCCGCCGAGCCCGTCGCGGCGCCCCAGCCTGTGCCAACGCCGGCTCCGGCCTACGTACCGCCGCCTGCGCCCGCACCCGCAGCGGTGCCCGACACCCGCCTCCCCCCGCAGGACAGCTACCCGGCCTACGGGGCCGACAGCTACGGACCGGTCGCGACCGGCGACACGCTGTGGTCGATCGCCACGCGCACCCGGCATGATGAATCGGTCACCATCAACCAGATGATGCTGGCCCTGCTGCGCGCCAACCCCGAGGCGTTTGCCGGCAACAACATCAATCGCCTCAAGAAGGGCGCGGTGTTGCGCATCCCGGCGCGCGAGGAAGCCACCATCCTGGCGGCATCGGAAGCCGCTGCGCAGGTGCGCGACCAGATGCAGGCCTGGGGCGGCGGTGCCGCCACCATTGCAGCGCCGGCCGACGCATCGATGGGCGCACCTGTCGCGACGCGCGGTGCGGCCGATCGACGCAGCGACTCGCGCCTGGAGCTCACCCCGCCGCGCGGCGAAGCCAGCGCCAACGCCAGCCAGTCGGGTGCCGCCGCCGAGGGCAGCGGCCGCGAGCTGCGCGCCGAACTGGCGCGCAGCCGCGAGGAAGCCAGCGCGCTGTCGCAGGAAAACGTGGAACTCAAGTCGCGCGTCGGCGAGCTGGAAACGCTCCAGACCGAAACCCGCCGCCTGCTGGAACTCAAGGACAGCGAACTGGCCGCGGCCCAGCGCCGCCTGGCGACCGCTGCCGAAGCCACCCGCAGCGCCAGCGCCGAAGCCGCGCCTGTCGCGACGACCGACCCGCTCGCGGACGCCGCGCCTCTGCAGGCCGGCGACGATGCGACGGCTGCAGCGACGCCTGTACCCGAAGAGGGAGGCTCCGCAGCCACGCCCGCCGAACCCGTTTCGCAGGTCGCGCCCGAGCGAGCCGCGCCAGCGGCCGCCACGCCCGAACCGATCGCCGAGTCCGCGCCGGCACCGCAGCCCGACGCGGCTCCGTCCGGCCTGCCCGGCGGCTTCAATCCCTGGCTCGTGGGCGGCGGCGCGGCGCTGCTGCTCGGACTCGTCGGCCTGCTCCTGGCGCGGCGGCGCAGGAAGCCGGCCGCAGCCGCACCGGCTGCAATCGCGGGCGCAGCCGAGCCGCCTGCGGCCGTCGCACCGTTCGTGCCCGACCCGCAGGAAGGCGACCTGATCGAGGCGCTCTCGCACTATCCCGACGACCTGCACCTCCATCTCGACCTGCTCAAGCACTATGTCGCCAGCGGCGAAAGCGCGGCCTTCGAAATGGCGGCCGAGGCGATGTACGCCCAGGTCCGCGACCTGAACGATCCGCTCTGGCTCGAGGCGGCGACGCTGGGCCGGCAGATTGCGCCGAACAACCCGCTGTTCGATGCCGCCCACGCTGATGAAGATGCGGAGGCATCCTACGACGATGCGCCGGACTTCGAGCCGGTCGCAGCGCCCACCGCGGCACCGGCCTCGCGCGACGTCGACTGGCTCAGCGCCAGCCCGGCCGCAGCCGCCGACACGGCAAGTCCGGGCGACGACCAGGACTTCGAAGACTTCACCTTCGAAGCGCAAGGCGATGCGGCTGACGCCGCGGGATCCGATGATTTCGTGGACACCGCGCCGGTCGCTGCCGATACCGCGATCGATGCCGATGTCGCCGCGACCAAGCTCGAACTGGCGCGTGCCTACCTCGACATGGGCGATGCGGAAGGTGCCCGCGGGATGCTCGAGGAAGTACTGACCGAGGGCAACTCGACCCAGCGCGAGGAGGCCCGCGCGCTGATCGCCACCATTCACTGAACCACAAGGCTCCACCCCGAAGGGCCGGACGCGTCAGCCTCCGGCCCTTCGCATTTCAGGATCACGCATGCGCTACGCCCTGGGCATCGAGTACGACGGCACCGACTTCTGCGGCTGGCAGCGGCTGGGCGACAACCCGAGCCTGCAGGCGGCGCTGGAAGCGGCGCTGGCGTTCGTCGCCGGGCACCGGGTCGACGTCACCTGCGCCGGGCGCACCGACCGCGGCGTCCACGGGCTGTGCCAGGTCGTGCACTTCGACAGCCAGTCCGAGCGCAGCGACTACGGCTGGATGATGGGTGCCAATTCGCGCCTGCCGCGCTCCATGGCGGTGCGCTGGTGCCAGCCCGTTGCGGACGCCTTCAGCGCGCGCTTTTCCGCCCGCGCGCGGCGCTATCGCTACCGCATCCTCAACCGCAGGGTGCGCCCGGCGCTGGACGCACGTTTCGTGGCCTGGGAGCGCCGTCCGCTGGACGCCGACGCCATGCACGCCGCGGCACAGGCGCTGCTGGGCGAACGCGACTTCTCCGCCTTCCGCTCCTCGCAGTGCCAGGCCAGCCACGCGCGCCGCGACCTGCAGCGGCTCGACGTGCAGCGCTGCGGCGAGGAAATCCACGTCGACGTCCGCGCCAACGCCTTCCTGCACCACATGGTGCGCAACCTGGTCGGCAGCCTGCTGCCCATCGGCCGCGGCGAGCGCCCGGTGTCGTGGCTGGCCGAACTGCTCGACGGCCGCGACCGCACCGTGGCCGGTCCGACGGCGCTTCCGCAGGGCCTTCTGTTCATCGGGCCGCTGTATCCGCGCGAATGCGGTCTGCCGGCCGAAGTCACGCTGTGAACGCGCCTGTCCGCATCAAGTTCTGCGGCCTCACCCGCGAGGCCGACGTCGACCTTGCGGTGGCGCTGGGCGTGGACATGATCGGCCTGGTGTTCGCCCAGCGCAGCCCGCGCCGGCTCGATGGCGAGCGCGCCGCCGCGCTGCGCGCCCGCATCCCCGCGCACATCGCCACCGTGGCGCTGGTGATGGATGCGCCAGCGGACGACATCGCGCGGATCCTGGCCCGGGTCCACCCCGATCTCCTGCAGTTCCACGGCACCGAGCCCGAGGCGTTCTGCGCGTCCTTCGGCATGCCCTACATCAAGGCGATCGCGCTGGGCGGCGCTGATCCGCAGGACGCCCGCCACCTTCCCCACGCCTGGCCATCGGCGCACGCGCTCCTGCTCGATGGCCATGCGCCGGGCGAGCCAGGCGGCAGCGGCCAGACGTTCGACTGGCAGCGGACGGCCGACGCCGGCGAGCGGCGTGTGCTCCTTGCCGGCGGCCTGCATCCTGGCAACGTCGCCGAGGCCATCCGCCGCGCGCGGCCGTGGGGCGTGGACGTCTCCAGCGGCGTGGAACAAGCGACGGGGATCAAGGATCCGGCAAAGATGCGCGCGTTCGTCGCGGCGGTGCGGGACATCGACGGCCGGCTTGCGGGTCGGGCAGTTCCGGACTGATCGGCGGTGCCGGCGGCCAGTCGCGGCCGCGGTGCCGGCGCAATGCGCAGCCCGGTGCGTGCTAATCGGGCGGGGCGTGGCGATCAGCTGCCCGCGCCAGGATCCGCTTCGCCGACCGCGGGCACTGCGGGTCGTCCCCCAGACAGCGGGTACGCTCCTGCAGCACGGCGATGGCATCGGGCAAGTCCACGGCGGGCATCGCGCCGCGCATGTCCGCCACCACCGCCACCAGCCCGGCCCGCGCCTCGCGATCGTAAGGGTTGAGGCGCAGGGCCTCGACGAACTGGAGCGCGGCGTCCTCCCAGTACCGGCGCGCAAGGTTCCCCTGCCCCTCGCGCACCGCCGCCTCGACCTGGGCGCGCTGATCCGCATCGAGCTGGAGCGTGCCCCAGCGCGCCAGCAGCCAGTCGCTCGAACTCCACAGCGCAAGGACCGCCGCCAGCGCCGCGCCGGCAAGGCCCAGCCCCAGCCTGCGCCAGTCGTAGGCGTCGAACGCGCGACCCAGCGCCATCGCATCCTCGAACCGGTCGGCCCGCCGGAACGCCAGCGCACGCGCCACGGCGCGCGACTGCACCCGCGTCAGGTTCGCCGGAAACTTCGGGCGAAGGCGCTGGCTGGCGGCCTGATCGGCCGGGACGTGATCGAACGGGTGGCGACCGGCATAGAGCCGAAACAGCAGGCATCCCAGCGCATACACGTCATCGGCGGGCTGCGGGCGCTCGCCGGCCAGCATCTCGGGGCTGGCATAGTCCATGGTCATCGCGCCGACGTCATCGGCGTCGAACACGCTGTCGCGCTCGCGCGCCCGCGCGATGCCGAAATCGAGGAGCTTGGGCTCGCCGTCCTCGCCCAGGAACACGTTGGACGGCTTGATGTCCGCATGCACCAGCCCCTGGGCGTGGGCGTAGCCCAATCCCGAAATGATCCCGCGCGCGATGCGCAGGCGCTCGGCGGCATCGAGCGGACGATCGGCATCGCGCAGGCGCAGCTGCAGCGGTTCACCGCGCAGCAGCTCCATGGTGAGATAGACCAGCTTGCCGTCGCGGTCGAAGTCGAACACCTTGACGATGTTCGGATGATTGAGGCTCTGCGCGTGCTTGCCTTCGCGCTGCAGCGCGACGAAACCGAGCCCGAACTCGGCCATGTCGCCCGACAGGATTTTCATCGCCACGAAGGGATCGGGATCGCGCGCCTCCACCTTGCGCAGGTCGCGCGCCTTGTAGACCAGCCCCATCCCGCCGCGCCCGAGTTCCTCGACCACCTCGAAGCGCCCTTTGACGATGTCGCCGGGCGCAAGCTCGATGCCGGCCCGACCGGATACTGCGGGCGGGGCCTGGAGCGCCGACGTCGCAAAGGTCTGGAACGCAGCCGGCACCGGACCCTGCTGCCCCGGGCCGGGCGCGGCGCGGGTGACTTCGGAGTCGAACTCACGCGCCACGACGCACTCCGTTCGCGCCTTGCGCACCGCGCGCGTGCGGCGCGGTCAGGACCCCGGGGCGAGCCTCAGAACGGAATCCGCACATCGCCGCGCACCGACCAGCGCTCGACCGCCTCGTAACCGAACAGTTTCAAGGCACCGAGGTTGAAATCCACCGTGCGCGCTCCGATCGGCCGGCGAAAGCCCAGGCCCAGCTCGAGCGTGGCGTAGCTGCGGTCCGGTTCCGCCGCCACCACCGCGTTCATGGGCGCGCCGCCCTCGACGAATTCGGCCAGGAGATTGCGCGCGCCGCTGCCGCTGTTGGCGTACCAGAGCGCGCGGCCGTAGGGCCGGAACGAGCCGACGCCCGTAGCCAGCGTCACGTCACCGTATACGCCGCCGGAAAGCGAGCGCGTCACCAGATCCTGGCGCGCATAGGCCAGCCGGAAGATCGAGGCGCTGCGCTCCTCGAAAGCGTCCACGCGCGTGCCGATCCACTGGTACTGCAGCATCGGCGCAATCGTCCAGATATCCGACTGCAGGTACCAGGTCATCCCCAGCGCCGCCCCCCGCTGCGTGGCATCGGGAGATCCCTGCGCCAGCGCATCCAGCCGCCGAAGGTCCTGGCTTCCCGGGCCGGGCAGGTAGCGTTTCAGGTCGAAACCGCTGCGCACCCAGCTCACCGAGCCATCGAGGCTCAGGCCGCGGGCACCGGAAAATCCGCCGTACAGGTGCAGGGCGCGGGTGTCGGCATCCAGACTGTCGCGCCCGCCGTCGAAGTCGGAGGACAGGCGCGAGTACCCGCCCGCAGCGCCAAGAAAAAAGGCATCGGTCAGCCGGTAATCCACCCCGGCCGTCAGCGACCAGTTGTCGACGTCGAAGCCGGCATTGCCGAGATGGCGCGCGCTGTCGCCGCCGCCGACCATGCCGTTGATCCAGAGTCCCCAGCGCGTGCCGCCCAGAAGGGTGCGGCGCTCCTCGTTGGGATCCTCGTCCGCATGCAGCACATCGCCCAGCGCGAAGCTGCCCCCGGCACCCGCCAGCGCCAGCCCGCTGGTGTCCAGCCCGCCGCCGATGCCGTGCAGGAGCTGCGAAATGCGCAGCGCGACGTTGCCGATCTGCGTGGTCATGAGCCCGACGCTGCTGGGTCCGAGCGAGGTCGCCTTCTCCGGAGAAACGGCGCGCAGCACCTGGATCAGTCCTTCGGTGTCGCCGTCGGCCACCAGCCGGGTCAGCGCCTGACATTCCGGTCCGCTGCGGTGCCCGGGTGCGCTGCAAAAGCCGTAAAGATCGCGGTAGATGCCCGGTGCCCAGGGATCATCGATCCGTCCGGAAAGCCCATCGGGCGGCTGCGAGGGCAGGATCGTCCCGGTGATCGTGGCGTGCAGGATCGGTGCCTCGCCCGCCGCGATGGTTCCCAGCATCGGCACGCCCTGCATGTCGCCGGAGAACTGGCCGGCCTCGCGGCGGACGGAGAAGTGCTCGTCCCGGGAAGGTGCCGATTCGGGGATATCCACCCGAAAATCGGCCGTGGCGCTGGATCCGGCACCATTCAGGGCCACCCGCGCCTGCGGATTGACGACGTAACCGGCCGTGCCGCCACCCCGCTGCGCCCCGTAGACCAGCTCCACGCCGATCGGATCCAGTGAAGTGCAGGTGAGCGTGACCCGCACTCCCACCTGCCCCACGCGATCGACGCGGGAAATCACCGGAGCCGCGGACGGCAGCGCCTCTTCGGTGAATGCGAACATCACGCCGGCGTCCAGGCAAGCGGCGCTTGCCGCTTTCGCCAGGCGCCCGTCGGCCACCGGCAGCAGCGCAGTGCGGGTCTTGCCGCCCTGGTGCACCACCACCAGACGCCCCTGCGCGGCGGCCGCGGCCTGCAGCGGGACGCCCGCGAGCAGGACAAGGGCCAGCCAGGCCACGGTGAACTTTCCAGGACTCTGCATGAGGTTCTCCTGCGCTTGACTCAGCGGTCCGGATCCAGGACCGTGCGACTGACCACGGCACCCGCCACCGACACCACCACCTGCAGCGGAGCCGTGGCAGAGCCAGAGGGGAACGCCACGAACGACAGCGACGCCCCGGGCGCGAGCGACGCCACCCCGCAGGAGCGGGTGCCGGCCTCCTCGCCGCAGGAAATCCCCAGCGCCACCGGATTCTCGCAGCTCACCGCGCCACCACCGCTCCCGACGCCCGTACTGCAGGCGGGCAGGAAGGCGATGCGCACCACCCGGGCCGCATCGAAGGAGGCCCGCACCTCGGCGACGGGCGCGGTCCCGGGATTGTGCAGGGTGAAGCGCAGCGCCTGCTGGCCGAAGAACTGCACGCGCGCCGCGCCCGACGCCTCCGGAGCCTGCGGCACCGCCACCTGCGTCAGCACGCGACTCGACGCCGCATTGGCCGCATCGCCGCCATAGCGCGCCTCCAGGTCGCGGGTGCCGGGCTGCGCGAACGTCGTGACGCACTCGGCCCGCCCGATATCGACATCGGGCGGTGTCGCGACGACCACCACGGCATCGCAGCCGGCAATCTCCACGCCATCGGCCAGGAAGGCGAGATGCCCGCCGGGCGCATGGCCGCTCACCGTCGCCCGCAGCCGCAGGCTCGCGCCGGTGAAGCGCGCGCCGACGACTTCCAGCTGCGTCACGGTCGGGTTCCTCTCCACCGCGAGGGCGAGGGTCCCTGCCGCCGGCGTGTGCACGAGGTCGCCCGGATACTCCGCGCGCAGCGCATGGGCCCTCGCACCGGCCAGGCGCGCATCGCAACGGGCCAGCGCGCCGGAGCCGGCGGCGGCGAGTGGCACCGCCGCACAGCCCGGGATCGCCCCCGGGCCGTCGAAGAAACTCACGCTGCCGGTCGGCGAGGTGCCGCTGACGCGCGCTTCCAGGTTCAAGACGCGGTCCGCGTAGGCCGGCCCCTGATCGACCCGCACCAGATCCAGCGTCGCTGCGACCACGCCGGCAACCGCGCGGATGGCTTCCGATGGCGCGTTGTTCCCGTCGCCCGGATAGGTGGCCGACACCCAGCGCGGCGCGCTGCCGGTCAGGATGCAGGCGGCGTTCGCCTCCTGCGGCGAGGCGGTTTCCAGCGCCACCGCCCCGCAGCCCGGTATCGGCGCGCCTTCATTGTGGAACGCGACGGTGCCGGCGGGAAAATACCCGAGCACCCGGGCCTGCAGCATGAGCGCCGTTCCGCTCGGCGCCGGCGCGGCCGTCAGCCGGGTCGAGGAGGCGGCTTTGGCGACATCGATCGTGAGCGCGGCCTGCGGGCGACTGCTGCCTGCATCGTGTTCCGCGCCGACCAGGCGCAGTCCGGCGAGCGGGAAGCGCGTGATGCACTGCGCCACGGCGGCTCCCGACGTGCCGTCCAGCGGCAGCGCCTGACAGCCGGGAATCGCGAGGCCAGCGTCGGAAAATGCCACCTGGCCACCCGATGACGCGCCCGACGCCCTGGCCTCAAGCCGCGCCGGCTCGCCGACCACCGCGCCGTCGGGCAAAGACAGGCTCAGCATGGCGGAAGCGGGGGCGACCGTGATGGACAGGCGGTCGGCCGACGCCGCGTGCGTGCGATCCGCCTGGAAGGACGCCTGCAGGCTCCGGACCCCGGACTGACCCAGAATGGCCTCGCACCGCGCCACCGCGACGCCGTCATTGCCGGCCGCCAGCACGCTGGCCTGGCAGCCGTCGAAGGCCGTGGCATCGCCGCCAAAGGCGACCCGTCCGCCTGCGGCCGTGGCCGGCAGCACGTCGGCATGCAGCCATACCCGCTCGCCTTCCCGCGCGCCGCCCGGCGGGGGTTCCACCCGCAGGCGCGTTGCCGTCGGATTGGCTTCCACCTCGATGCCGATTTCAGCCGTTTCGCGCCCGCTGGCGAAGGTATAGGTGGCCTGAAGCGTGTGCGGGCCGGCCTCGGCGAAGGCGGTGGAGCACTCCGCGAAACTCGGCGCACCGCTCGGATCCGCCTGCATCACCGCCTCGCAACCGGTGATGGCCTGGCCGTCCTTGCCGAACGCCACGGTTCCGCCGGGAGGCAGGCCGTTGAGCGTGGCGCGCACGAGCACGGGCTGGTCCACGAGCGGAAGATCGAGCACGGTCAGCAGCAATGCCGGCGCGGTCGCATCCACGACCAGCGCCAGAGCGCCGGACGACGTTGCCGAGTAGCGGTCGCCCGAATATTCGGCGACCAGCGCATGCCGCCCGGCCGCCGGGAAGGTCGTCACGCAGTCGGCCACCATTCGCCGCACCGCCTGCGGTGCCAGCGCGACGCCATCGCAGCCCGGAATGGCGGTCGCGCCGTCGCGGAAGCGAACGCTGCCGCCGCGCACCGATTCCCCCGAGACCGTGGCCTGCAGCACGACCGGCTGGCCCGCCCAGGCCGCGCCGCCCACCCGGGCAAGCGAGGTGGCGGTGGACCGGCCGGGCACGAGCCGCTGCGCCGCGCCTTCCCGAACCAGGCCGCCGCGACGATAGATCGCACTGAAGGCATGCTGGCCGCGGGACGACAACACCAAGGCACAGTCGGCCGTCGCGGCCCCGCCGGCGTGCGCGGACACCGACACCTGCGCGCAGCCCGGCACGTCCTCGCCGCCATCCAGAAAGGTGACGGTGGCGCCGTCGGCCTCGCCGGTAACCTCGGCCCGAAGCACCGCGTGCTGGCCGGCCTGCGCGTCCGCGGGAAGCAACCGCAGGTGCACGCTGACCGGCACGACAGGCGCGGCATCCACCTGGACCGTCAGGCTTGCGCTGGAGGGCAGATTGTCACCGTCGCCGCCATAGTTGGCCGAGATCGCATGCGGTCCGGCCGCGCCGAACACCCAGTCGCAGACTACCGACTTGCTGTCCGCAGGCACCGCATCCAGCGTCGCGACGCACACCGTCGCGGCTCCATCGAGGATCGTCACGCTGCCCGTCGGAGCCTGGCCGCTCACGGTCGCGCTCAGCACGGCCGGCTCGCCCGCCACCGGAACCGGCGGCGCGACGTCCACCGTCGTGACGCTTTGCGTCTGCAGGGAGCCGACGATGAAGTCCAGATCGCCCGACCAGCCGTCCCAGTGGTTGGCATCCCCGAGGTAATGCGCGCTGATCCGATGCGGGCCGCTGCGGATGATCACCGTGGCGCATGTGGCTGAAGGCGGACTGCTGATGCCCGGCAAGAGCGTGGAGGTGCACAGGGGCGCTGCGGGATTGGCACCGAAGGCGTCGTGGAACGACACGTCTCCCGTGGGAAGCTGGCCGGAAACTTGCGCGGTGAACGTCACCATCTGGCCCAGCGCCGGATCGGGAACGTCCATGCCCAGGATCACGTCCGCGACCCACTTGTCGAACGCCACGGGCACGACGTTGCTGACGGCCATGGCCGGGCCACCGGTCGGCGATCCCAGCGAAGCGCTGTACTGGCGCGTCCCGTAGGTGGTCGAGGTCACCGTGCAGGTGGCCGAGTTGCCTGTCGGGTTGAGCACGACCGGGCTGCAGGACGGAACGGCAGCGCCGTCCTCGAAGAACCACATCTCCAGGCCCGTGTAATAGGGAACGTGGTTGTTCTGCGCCGTCAGGACGACGGCTTCACCGACATGCGCGCTGGTGGGCACCGCAGTCAAAAGGACGCTCTGGGGTGGAACCTGGGCGAGAGCCTGGCCCAGGAGCAGGCACGCCCCCGCCGCCAGATACCGCAGCCGCCGCGCACCGCGCCGGGCGCTTCGTCGATCCGAATCCGCCATCGTCCACATGCTGCGCCCCTCCAAACCCTGTCGATGTCACCCACGTTGCTGCCGTACCCGCACCAGCGCGTTCACGGCCCCGCCTCGCGGTGCTGGTGCGCGCGATGCGTTCAGCCGCCCAGCGTGCCGGCACCCTCACCGCGCATGCCGAGCGATGCGCGCGACGATTCATCGCCCACCGGCACCAGATAGAACTTCCCGCCCTCGTAGCCGCGCCCGTCGCGCATCGGTGCCACCTGCGGCACCTGCTTGTGACCCAGCCGCGTGGAGTTGCTTTCGACCGCCGGGCGCAGCGCTTCCGCCAGACCGCGCTGGGTCAGCACCCGGTCATTGCGCTCCAGCACCCGCAGCAGTTCGGCCGAAAACACCGAGTGGCCCTGCCCGCCGTCGTCCACCACCGGGGTTTCGCCGCCGGCCGAAATCACGTAGCGCCCCTTGTTGGCGAGGAAGCTGGCCGAATCCTGCGGGAAATACTCCAGCGGCCCGCTGATCTCGCGCGGCGCCGCCAGCGCCGCGCCAAAGCACGAATCGGCGATCACCAGCAGGGTGCGTCCGCCAAACTGCGACATGGCCGACACCAGCAGGCTGTTGGGCAGGCCCGAGGCGCGATCATGGCTCGCGTCGCGCGGCAGCCAGAAGCCTTCCCTGCCATCCAGTTCGCCGTGGCCGGCGAAATAGACCAGCACGTTGTCGTCGTCCTCGCGGTTGGCCAGCACCTTCACCAGTTCGCCTGCGAGGGTGTGGTAATCGGGATTGCGCAGCAGCGTGGTCCGGAAGCCGTAGCGGCGTTCGAGCACCCCGGCCACGGCCTCGGCATCGGCCAGCGGCGTCTTCAGCGGCGCGATGGTGTCGTAGTCCTGCACCCCGATCACGAGCGCGTAGTAGCGGCCAAACCGGGTGCCATCCACGCTCAGCGAAGGGGCCGCGCCGGCGGTGCCGGCCGCGCGCCTGGAGAAGCTTCGGGTGGGCGATGGCGGCAGCGCGTCAAGGCGCACGCCGGCCTGCTCACGCGCGGCCTGCGCCTGCGCCAGCTCGGCCTCCTTGCGCTCGCGCGCCCGGGTGTCCTGCGCCCGCGCCGCCGCGAGTGCCGCCATCTCCGACTGCAGCCGCGCGATGCGCGCTTCGGCCTCGGCCTGCTGCGCCTCGGCCTCGAACCGCGCCTGGCTGACGCGCGCCTCGGCGTCACTGGCGCGCACCAGTTCCTCTCTCAGGCCCATGGCCTCGCGGTAGAGGCGCAACGCGCCCTGCGGATCGGCGGGAACGCCGTTCCCCGTTTCCATCATCGCGGCCAGCGCCAGTTTGGCCTCGCGCGACCCGTTCTTCGCCGCCTTCGCATACCACTGGGCGGCCTTGGCCAGATCGGGCGCACGATCGAAGCCGCGCTCCCACGCCTGGCCTACGAAAAGCTGGGCCTCGGCATCGCCGCCATCGGCCTTTTCCTGCCAGACGCGCAGCGTGCTTTGCAGCGAAGCGCGGTCGTAGGCCACGTACTCGCCGCCGCGCTTCTCGCACAGTTCCGCCGTCGTCTTGACCGGAAGCGCGGGGCCGATGTAGTTGATCCTGCCGGAGCGACGCACCTGCCCGGGCAGCAGGCAATCGACCGTGGCCATGGCCTTGAGCGGATCGCTGGATGCGTCCGCGAGCCTGCCCCAGCTCTGGGGCGCACTGCCTGCCGTGGCAATGCCGACAAGGAGCAATCCCGCGAGGACTCCTCCGGCTGCCGCGAAACGTTTCCCTGCCGCGATGCGCATGACCGCTCCCTCCCGTCCCTGCGACCTGCCGCTGCCTGACGGCTCCCCCGCAGGCGTGGCGGCGGTCACCCGGTTCCATTGCAGTGTGAGGGAAACTGTGCAACGACGCACGCTTCTTGTCCAGCGCCCATGCCCGGCGCACGCACCCTCGTCGAAGCGATCGAGCGCTGCCGGCCCCTCCTCGCGCACGCGGATACGCCCTACGGCACCATCTGCCGATCGAACACCCAGACCACCAGGCCCAACGACAGCACTATCCATGCCGCCAGCGTCACCCGCTCCTGCCAGTCGGCCTGCGGCCGGCGGAAGAGCAGCAACAGCGTCAGCGGCACGAGGATGTAGCGGGTTTCTATCATCCAGGACGCACCGACGAAAAAGATCGAAAACGGCAGCCACAGGCCGGCGCGGCGCATCACGGGGGGAGAAAACAGCAGCCCGCCGGCGGCCAGCGCCGCCAACAGGCCGAACCCCCAGCCCAGCCAGCCGCCCTCGGCGACCGCCAGCAACAGCTGGTTGCGCACGTTGCCGGTGAAGAGGTTGGAGGGATGCTGCACGCGGAAGAAGACGGCATAGGCCAGCAACACGGCGATCGCCAGCGCCACCGCGCGGCCCCAGCCCCGCGCCGCGCCGATCCCGAAGGCGCGCCGCCAGCCGGCGATGACCTGGAACGGCAGGAGCAAGGCCGCCGCCACGAGCAGGAAAATCGGGTTGCCGACGTCCGGCCGGAAATCCGGGTGCGAATATGCGCTTTGGGCGGTGGAATAGGCGATCGACCCGTTGCTCGCCCAGTACGCGCAAAAGCCGCCGAAGGCCGCGAGATAGGGCCAGATCCGCGCCAGCAGGGCCGCCCACCACGCGCGCGGCGGCAACCGCCCGCGGCGCAGCATCACCACGGCTTCACACAGCAACGGCCAGGCGGCCAGCACCGCCAGAAACACCACCCAGAGCACGTTGTTCTGCCGCATCGCCATCGAGGCGACCAGCAGCAGTGCGGAAACCACGTGCCGTTCGCGCAGGGTGGCCAGCAGTGCGGCCAGCAGGAAAGCCAGCGCGGGGATGTCGGTGTAGACGAGGAATCCGTAAGCGAACGTCACCGGCAGGAACAGGAACAGCGCCGCGGTGCGCTGCGCATCGGCGGGATGCAGCTGCCGCCGGATGCGATGGACGAGCACCACCGCTACGGCCGTGAACAGCGCCGTGACCAGCCGCGCCGCGCCCAGTGACTGGGTGCCGAAGGGCCAGAGCACGACCGTCACCAGCCAGTGGTAGCCCGGGATGTTGGTCAGGTACTCCTCGTAAATCCGGAAGTCGCCCTGCTGGAAGCGCAGGATCTGGCTCCAGTGCACCAGCTCATCGCCGATCGGCGGCCCGTGCGCGGCCAGCGCCAGCGCCGCCAGCCAGGCGCAGGCCAGCGCCAGCCAGCCCAGCTGGCGTCGGCTGGAGGGATCGGAGAAAGGCATCATCCGTTGGGAACCCGTCGCGGCGGACGCCAACGATAGCCCACCGCGCCGGGGGCGTCGCGCCAACCCGCCGCCTTTACCTTGCGTCGAGCGGGATCCCCAGCGCCGCGGTCAGGCCGGCCAGCCAGGCGAGCTGGCGACCGTCGCGGGTGTCGTAGCCCGCGCCCGAATAGCCCCACCAGTCCCAGCAGGCTTTGGGATTGAGCGGCATGAAACTTGCCCGCGCCTGCGGATAAACGACCACCAGATCATGGGCATCGGCCCAGCGGTTGAGGCCGTTGTCGTCGACGAACTGCCGGTCGAGCGAGGCGGCGTTCTGCTCGCAGCCGTGGAAGGCGATCACCGCGCCGCAGCGCGTATCCTGCACACACTGCGGTGGCACATACAGGAAGCCCTCGTCGGCCAGATAGGCGTCTTCACCTGCCGGACGATAGGCATCCTGGTTGAAGGCGAGCACCTGGCCGCCGGCGGCATCCGCAACCGCCTTGGTCGCGGTGCCATAGAGCGTTTCCAGCATCGCCTGGGCGGCGTCGAAGCCGCAGGCGGCGATGAACGGTGCCTCGGTGGTGGCGCAGGCCACGCCCTTGTCCACGGTCGGCCAGGCGTGGCCGATATCGCGCTGGGCGTCCCAGACCAGCTTCATGCCGGCCACCGGCGGCTGCGCCACTTCACGCTGCAGCGCCTCGTAGATGGCGTAGGACGCGCGCGTCACCGGCTCCTTCACGGTGGCATCGGACGCCCCGTGCAGCACCCAGACCCGGTCACCATCCAGCCCCGAAAGCGGCGCGATCTTTCCGGCATCGGCCAGTTCCCGCGCACGCTCGGCCAGCTTCACCGCGTCGGGCGCATCCGGCTCGCCCTTCATGCAGCGACCCAGCGCCGTGCCCAGATCGCCTTCGGCGCAGCCATAAGGCGGCCCGGCGATCAGGCCGGCGCCGATCAGCCGATCGGAAAACGCGAAATGCGCCTGCTGTGCCATCGCCGCGCCGGAGGACAGGCCCACCACCGATACCCGTGCCGGATCGAGTGACAACGCCGGCAGCGATGACTCCGCCGCCTGACTGCCGCAACCGCCCAGCGAAAGGGCCACGGCCAGCGCCAGCGCGCCGGATGACGATGCCTTCGAGAAATTCATTGCGTCCTCCGCCAAAAAAGCGGGCCGCAGCGCGGCCCGCAAGTATTTCCAACATCATGGAGAGAAACGATCAGAAGTTGTAGCGCACCGAAACGTACCAGTTGCGGCGCCAGCCGTAGTAGGCGGTCTGGATGTTGCCGACGCTGGCGAACTCCTGACCCTCGACCTTGTACTCCTTGTCGGTCAGGTTGCGCACGCCGGCGCGCACCTGCCAGGTGTAGTCGGGCGAATCCCAGATCGAATACAGGCCGAAGAGGGTGTAGGCGTCCTGGCTGAGCACGTCGCGGTTGTCCACCGACAGCCAGGTCTTGGCGCGATAGGAGGCGTCGCCGCCCACGCTCAGCATCGAGCCGTTGCCCAGCGAGAAGCCCTGGTTCAACGCGACGCGCGCGGTCATTTCGGGCGAGAACGGCACGTGGTCGTGGCTCACGTTCGGGTCGAAGCCCGGGTAGCTGGCGTCCAGACGCGGATCATCGAACTTCTTGTAGTCGGCATCCAGCCAGCCGATCTGTGCCGAAAGCGTGGTGGCCTCACCCAGCATCGCGGCACCTTCCAGTTCGATGCCCTTGATATCCAGCTCGGCGGCGTTGAGCACCGGGAAAGAGAACGTCGGGCTGGTGGAATTCGGGTTGTGGATCTCCGAAACGCGCGCCTGGAAGTCTTCGTAATTGGAGATAAAGGCCAGCGCACCACCGCGGAAACGGCCGTCGCTGGAGCTGCCCTTCACGCCCATTTCGTAGGTCCACACGAACTCCGGATCGAACACGGCGTTGGCGACCTCGAGCGCACTGTTGGCGCGCCCGTTGAATCCACCCGACTTGAAGCCGCGGTTGGCCGAGACGTAGCCCATCACGCGGTCGGTGAAGTTCTTCTGCAGGCTGATCGAAGGCGTCAGCGCGGTCCAGCTCTGCTTGCCCTCAAAGGCGACGGTTTCGTTGAGTGCAGGGAAAGGGATGAATCCCAGGAACAGGGAGTCCGACTCCCAGAAGGTACTGGTGCTGCGAGCGTAGTCCTTCTCGTCCCTGGTGTAGCGCAGGCCGGCAGCCAGCTTCCAGGTCGGCGCGAACTCCCAGTTCACGTGCGCGAAGGCAGCGGTGCTCTTGGTGGTCAGGTCGTCATCGATCGTACGCAGGAAGCCAACCGGCACTCCGGCATTGGCGAACAGGTCGTCGGCGTAGGCTTCCTGGTGCGAGGGCACGTTCTCCTTCATGTAGAACACGCCAAAGGTGGACTGCAGGTTGGAGCCGTTGTCGAACTGCCACTGGAACTCCTGGCTGGTCTGCTTCTGGTCCAGCGCCACCAGCACGTCGCCCAGCTCGAACTCGGAGGCGTCGATGTCGATGTAGGAGTTGGTATCCAGGCGGCGGTGGCCGGTGATGCTCTTGAACAGCCAGCGGTCGGACAGGTCCCACTCCATTCCCAGGGTCAGGCCCTGGTGCTTCATGTCCTGGCCCTTGTCGGGCCCGAACGAGGTGCGGGCGAAGTAGTCGAAGCCGCCGGACGCCGCCGGCTTGAGCTGCACCACGCCCAGCGCAAGGTCGGTCTGGCGCAGCGGCGCCATCGGGCGACCCATGGCCAGCGAGGCGTCCTGCTTGGTGTGGTCGATGGTCAGCGTGGCGCGGAACGCATCGCTCGGCCTGTAGGCCAGCTTGGCGCGGATCGCGCGGGTGTCATCGTCGTTGTAGCGCCGGCCGCTGGCCGCATCGCTGATGAAGCCGTCGTTGGTCAGCCAGGCACCCGCGACGCTGGCCGCGAGGGTGTCGCTGAGCTGGCCGCCCGCGTACAGCCGGCCTTCCGCGCGGCCGAACTGGCCGATGGTGCCTTCGATCGAACCGCCTTCGTCGTCGAACGGATTCTTGGTGGTGATCTTGATCGCACCGCCGGTGGAGTTCTTGCCGTACAGCGTGCCCTGCGGACCGCGCAGCACTTCCACTTGCTGCACGTCGAACATCGAGATCAGCGCGCCGTTGATGCGCGAGTAGTAGATGTCGTCCACATACATGCCCACGCCCGGGTCGAAGGTCTGCAGCGCATCCGGCTGGCCGATGCCGCGGATGAACACGTTGACGCTGTTGGCCGAGCCGCGGCCCTGCACGATGTTGAGGTTGGGCACCGAGCCCTGCAGCCCATCGATGGCGCTGGCCTGCTTCTCGATCAGGTCCGACTCGCCGAAGGCGCTCACCGCCACCGGCACGTCGAAGATGGATTCCTCGCGGCGACGCGCGGTGACCACCACGTTGTCCAGACGCTGGGCCTCGTCGCTGCCGGCCTGGCGCTCGCCGGACTGCTGGGCCTGCGCGGGGGCGGATGCGGCCATGCCCAGCAGCAGGCCGATGGCAACACTCAGGTGCGTGCGATTCATTGGAGTCTTTCCTCGTGACGGTGATGGGAAACGGCCACGGCGGCCGCCGATCATGTGACGGCATGGTGCCCAGCGCGCGCAGGCGGCGCACTTGTACCTTGGTACAGTGGGAGCCGCGGGTCCGGCTCATCACACTGCGCCGCGAGTTGAAACGCGGACCCGCCCATGGCCTTCCTGATCGTTCTGGCCTCGCTGTGCTTCCTGATGTTCGTGGCCTATCGCGGCTACAGCGTCATCCTGTTCGCGCCCATCGCGGCGCTGGGCGCGGTGCTGCTCACCGACCCCTCGCTGGTGGCACCGATGTTCACCGGCCTGTTCATGGACAAGATGGTGGGCTTCTTGAAGCTCTACTTTCCGGTGTTCGTGCTCGGCGCGGTGTTCGGCAAGGTCATCGAGCTGTCGGGCTTTTCCAAATCCATCGTCACCGCCGTGATCCGCATCGTCGGGCCCCAGCGCGCGATGCTCTCGATCGTGCTGGTCTGCGCGCTGCTGACCTACGGCGGGGTGTCGCTGTTCGTGGTGGTGTTCGCGGTCTATCCGTTCGCGGCCGAGCTGTTCCGCCAGGGCAACATCCCCAAACGCCTGATTCCCGGCACCATCGCGCTGGGTGCGTTCACCTTCACCATGGACGCGCTGCCCGGCACCCCGCAGATCCAGAACATCATCCCTACCACGTTCTTCGGCACCAACACCTGGGCTGCGCCGGTGCTGGGCACGATCGGCGGCGTCTTCATCCTGATCCTGGGCATGAGCTATCTGGAATGGCGTCGCCGCGCCGCGGCGGCGAAAGGCGAAGGCTATGGCGATGCCGCCAGCCTCGCGAACGAACCGGCCACCTACCGGGGCGGCGCGCTGCCCAATCCGGTCATCGCGGTGCTGCCGCTGGTGCTGGTGGGCGTGGCGAACATTCTTTTCACCTGGTGGATTCCGCAGGCCTACGGGGACAGCCACTCTTTCATCCCGGCGGTGATCGGCAGCCCCGCGCCGGTGGTGCAGGAAGTCTCGCGCATCACCGCGATCTGGGCGGTGCTGGGCGCGCTGCTGGTGGGCATCGGCACCGTGCTGGTGTTCGCCTTCCGGCCCGTCATGAGCAGCTTTGCCGAAGGCTCGAAATCCGCCGTCGGTGGTGCCCTGCTCGCGGCCGGCAACACCGCTTCCGAATACGGATTCGGCGCGGTGATCGCCGCCCTGCCCGGCTTCCTCGTCGTCGCCAACGCGCTGGGCTCGATCCCCGATCCGCTGGTCAACGAGGCCGTCACCGTCACCGCGCTGGCCGGCATCACCGGCTCGGCCTCGGGCGGCATGAGCATCGCGCTGGCGGCCATGGCCGACACCTTCATCGCCAACGCCAATGCTGCCGGCATCCCGATGGACGTGCTGCACCGCGTCGCCTCGATGGCCTCCGGCGGCATGGACACTCTGCCCCACAACGGTGCCGTCATCACGCTTCTGGCCGTCACCGGCCTCTCGCACCGCCAGAGCTACAAGGACATCTTCGCGGTCACCTGCATCAAGACCATGGCGGTGTTCGTCATCATCGGCGTGTACTACGCCACCGGGCTGGTCTGAGAAACGCGCCGCTGTCCTCACGCGGCGCGCCTTGTCGGACCGAAGCACGCTCGCCATACTCGCCGCGTCCGGCCAGCCGCGCGGCCCGGATGCGCGCGGCACGCCCGCAGACCCGCAGGAGGAACCGGCCATGGCCGCAAGCCCCGTCCTGTTCATCGGCCACGGCAATCCGATGAACACCCTGGAAACCAACCGCTACACCCGGGCCTGGCGCGAGCTGGGCCGCCGCCTGCCGCGGCCGCGCGCGGTGCTGATGGTGTCCGCGCACTGGTACATCGGCGCGACCGCGGTGACGGCGATGCCCTGGCCACGCACCATCCATGACTTCTACGGCTTTCCGCAGGCCCTGTTCGATTTCGACTACCCCGCGCCGGGCGCACCCGACCTCGCCGCCGAGGTGGCAGACGTTGCCAAGCCCGACTGGGTGGGGCTGGATCGCGACCAGTGGGGCCTGGACCACGGTGCCTGGAGCGTGCTCGCGCACCTGTATCCCGAGGCCGACGTGCCGGTGGCGCAGCTTTCGATCAACGCGCTCAAGCCGCTCGAATACCACCTCCAGCTCGCCGAAAGGCTCGCCGCCCTGCGCGAACGCGGCGTGATGATCGTCGGCAGCGGCAACGTGGTGCACAACCTCAGACGCGTGCAGTGGGACAAGCCGGAAGCAGCCACCGACTGGGGCGAGCGCTTCGACGACGCCGCCATCGGGCAGATGGCCTCCGACCCCGGCGCGATCCTGAAGCTGGCCGAGCATCCCGACTACGGCCTGGCGGTGCCGACGCCCGACCACTTCATCCCGCTGCTCTACGCCGCCGGGCTCGCCGCGGCAGGCGAAGGCCGCGCCACCGCCTTCGCACGCGGCCACGCCCTGGGGTCGATCTCGATGACCTGCTACACCGTCGGCTGCGACGCCGCCGACACCGGCCACGGATCGCCGCCGCCCGCCCTGCCCGCGGGCGTGCCGCCGGAGCAGACCAACCTCTGACCGCGCACGCAAACGCCCCGGAGCGACACCGCGCCTCCCGCCGGCGACAGGATCGCCGCTGCGGGCGAAAGTGGCGAGGTGAATCCGGTGGGTGCGGCCGAGCGCGCTTTCCTGCTCGATGGAAGGCCCCCAGCGGCGCAGACCGCAGCCCCGCGTTACCGGATTCAAGTCTTCTCGCGCCGCCGCCCCAACGCCACCCCGGCCGCCAGTGCGAACCAGCCGAAGTAGGTCGCGAGCACGAGCCGCTGCGCGGCGGCGTGGCGGCCTTCGAGCGGGGGGAAGAGCTGCTGCGGTGGCCAGGTGAGGAAGATTGCCAGTGCCGCGCCGAGCAGCGCGCCGCAGATGGCGAGCGTTCGCCAGTGCCGCATCCGGCACAGGCCCGGGAAAACAAAGGCCGACGCCGCCACGAGTGCGATGAGGGCCAGCGCCAACGTCGCGGCGTGGCGCTGCGAGGCCGGGCCGTCGGGTTCGGAGGGATCGAACGGGAAGACGCCCTGCGCCGCGAACGCCAGCGCCGAAATCATCAGCATTCCGGTGCCCAGGCGCAGCGTGCGGCCCGTGCCGTCGGGTGCGACGGCGGCTTCGAGCGCGATGGAAAACGCCAGCAGCATCAGCCCCGGAAGCACCAGCGCCAGCGCGTTGAACCAGGCGCCACCCGGCGCACCGATCGCGCCGAACTGGCCGAGCGGCGCACTGGCGGCACCGGGCAACAGCATCGCCGCGAGCGCCACGGCGGCGGCAAACCACAGCGGGGCGATCCAGCCCAGATGCAGCGCCAGCCTGCGGACGTGGTGCGGGGGCGAAGGCATCGGCGTGGCGTCCATGACGGCGCGCGAGTTTGCCTTGCAATGCGGGCTGTTGCCACCATCTACGCCTTGGCGCCGCGTCGGTCGCCGCAGCGGTGTTGACGCGCGCCTCAAGGTTTCAAGGCACCGGGTGCCCGCGCGCGCGGGCATGACGAGGCTGGAAACCCGCCGGGCCCGACGCGGATGCCCATCCACCGCATCGCCCAACTTCCCGCACCACCACGACCCAGCTTACGGATACCGCAATGCTCCTTTCCGACACCGCCGCCGCGCCCGCCGCCGCATCGCACGTCATCGACGTCAGCGCTGAAACCTTCCAGAAGGAGGTGCTCGAACACTCCCTGACCACGCCCGTCCTGCTCGATTTCTGGGCCACCTGGTGCGGGCCGTGCAAGCAGCTGGGGCCGATCCTGGAAAAGCTCGCTGGCGACTACCACGGCGCGTTTCGACTGGCCAAGGTGGACGTCGACGCGCAGAAGGAGCTGGCCGGCTATTTTTCGATCCGCTCGGTGCCCACGGTGATCCTGGTCAAGGACGGCCAGCTCGTGGACGGTTTCCCCGGCGCGGTGCCGGAGGGCCAGCTGCGCCAGTTCCTCGCCCAGCACGGCATCGAACCGGCGCAGCCGGCGGAGCCTGCGGAGGTGGTGCCGCCCACGCCCGAGGAAGAGGTCGCGCGCCTGCGTGCTGCGGTGGAAGCCGCGCCGGACGACGATGCGCTCAAACTGGATCTGGCGCTGGCGCTGGCCCGCGTCGGGGAAACCGCGCAGGCCAGGGTGCTGATCGACGCCCTGCCCGCCAACCTTGGTGCCGACGAGCGCGCGCGCAACGCCAACGTGCTGATCGCCAACGCAGCCTGGCTGAAGGATGCGCCGGATCGCGCCGCGCTGGCCGCGCGCGTGGCGGCCGCACCGGACGACCTCGCCGCGCGCCACCTGCTCGGCCTGCGGCTTCTGGCCGACGGAGAGTTCGCCGCGGCGCTCGACCAGTTCCTCGAGATGCTGCGCCAGAACCGCGACTTCGACGACGGCCTGCCGCGTCGCGCCCTGATCGAGGCCTTCAACGTGATTCCCGATCCCGCACTGGTGAGCCAGTACCGCCGCAACATGGCCGCGATGCTGTTCTGAGCCGGGACGCCCGTCCATGTCGCCGCGCCTGCTGCGCCGCCTGTTAAACCTGTGGCCGCCGTTCCTCTTCTCCGGCATCCGCGTGCGCGCGCTGTCGGACGACTGGCGGCACGCACGGGTGGAACTCAGGCTCACCTGGTACAACCGCAACTATGTGCGCGCCCAGTTCGGCGGCAGCCTGTTCTCGATGACCGATCCGTTCTGGATGATACTGGTGATGCAGAGCCTGGGGCCGCGCTACCACGTCTGGGACCAGGCCGGCTCGATCCACTTCGTCACGCCGGGGCGCGAGAACGTGTTTGCCGAGTTCCACCTGGAACAGGCGGTCGTCGACGAGTTGCACGCCGTCGCGGCCAACGGTGAAAAACACCTGCGCTGGTTCGACGTGAACGTGACCACCGCCGACGGCACCCTGGTGGCGCGGGTGCGAAAGCAGCTTTACGTCCGCCTCAAGCCGGAGTTCCGGCCCGCCACGCGGCCGCCGTCAGATCCACCCGCGTCGCCGGAACCACCATAGCGGCAGCGCGATGCTCAGGCCGATCACGGCAAGCGCCACGTAGTAGCCGGGCCGCCAGGCCAACTCGGGCATGAAGGCGAAGTTCATGCCCCACACGCCCACCAGCACGGTCGGCGGAACGCCCACCACCGAGGCGACGGCCATCACCTTCATCACCTCGTTCTGGTTGGTGCTGATCAGCCCCAGCACGCCGTTGAGCAGGAAGTCGAGGCGATCGCCGAGCTGCTGGTCGAACTCGTTGAGCGAACCCAGATCCTTGAGGATGAGGGTGATGCGGCGCGGCGCATCCGGCCCGAACCACGCCGGCGGCGTCTCATGCAGCCAGGTCACGATGCGCAGCAGGCCCAGCAGGGTGTTGTGCAGCCGACCGAGGCGGCGCCCCAGATCGCCGGCGTGCATCAGGTTCTGCTTGAGGTCGCGGTCGCGCCGGCTGCCCTCGAAGCTGGCGCGGGTCGCCTCGCTGACCTCCGACTCCATCGCCTCCAGCCGGTCGGCGAGGCGATCGACGATGTGTTCGAGCACGCGCAGGAACAGATCGACCGAGCCGGCGCTTGGGCGCTTGGCCAGATCGCGCGCGATGTCGTCCAGCGCCGTGATCTCCTGTTCGCAGCGGGTCACCAGCGCGGTGGGCGAAAGCGCGAAGCCCAGTGGCGCGGCGCGACCCCTGCCCTCCTCGAAGCGCGGCAGGTTGAGAAAGAGCGTATCGCCGACGTGACGCACGCGGCTGGTGAACTCGATTTCGCTGATGCGCGCACGATCGGGTATCTCGAAGCCGGCGCGCCGCTGCGCGTCCGCGAGCTCGGCCGTGTCGGGCTGGCGCAGGTCGATCCAGACCGACGCCGGCTCGGCGGCGAATGTCAGCGGGTACACGTGGATCATGGCGTGGGTCCGTCATCAGGATGGCGGCCAGCATCCGGCGGCGGCATGCAGGCGTCAACGCCGCCGCGCGCCGCGCGCCGACGGCGCGCCTATACTCGGGCTTTGCGCACTGCGGGAACCAGACGATGAATCCAGGCAAGGTGCGGCGCGAGGCCGTCCGTCGCCTCACCGATCTGCCCAACGTCGGTCCGGCCACCGCGGCCGACCTGCGCCTCCTGGGCATCACCCGGCCGGCGGACCTGGCCCAAGCCGATCCCTTCGCGCTCTACCAGGCGCTGTGCCAGCAGACGGCCACGCGGCACGACCCCTGCGTGCTCGACGTGTTCATGTCGCTCACCGATTTCGCCGCGGGCGGCGCGGCGCGGCCGTGGTGGGATTACACCGCCGAGCGCAAGCGCCGCTACGGATCGCGCCTGCGCGATCAGGCGGCCGGCTGAGACGCCCTGCCGCATCGCGCGGCCCGATGCAAGACTGCAGGGCCGCGCCGGACGCGGGCTAGAATGTTGCAATGAACAAAACGTCCCGGATCGCCGCCGCGTTCTATCACTTTGCCACCCTGCCCGACTTCGCCGAAAAGAAGCCGCCGCTGGAGGCGCTCTGCGCTGCGCACGATGTCTCGGGCACGATCCTGCTGGCTGCCGAGGGCGTCAACGGCACCATCGCCGGCGCGCCGGGCGACGTGCGCGCGGTGCTCGCCTGGCTGCGCGCCGATCCGCGCCTGGCGGCGCTCGAGCACAAGGAATCACCGGCCGAGCGCGCGCCCTTCCACCGCATGAAGGTGCGGCTCAAGCGCGAGATCGTCACGCTCGGCGTGGCGGGCCTCGATCCGGCCGCGAACGCCGGCACCTACGTCGAGCCGGGCGACTGGAACGCGCTGCTCGCCGATCCCGAGCTGGTGCTGATCGACACCCGCAACGAGTACGAAGTCGCCATCGGCCACTTCGAAGGCGCGCTCGATCCGGGCACCGCGAGCTTCCGCGAGCTGCCGGCCTGGCTCGATGCCCGTCCCGAGCTGCGCGGGCGCAGGGTGGCGATGTACTGCACCGGCGGCATCCGCTGCGAGAAGTCCACCGCGCTGCTGCGCTCGCGCGGGTTCGATGAGGTCTATCACCTCAAGGGCGGCATCCTGAAGTACCTGGAAGCCGTGCCGGCCGAGGAAAGCCGCTGGCGCGGCGAATGCTTCGTGTTCGACGAGCGCGTCTCGGTCGGCCACGGCCTCGTACAGGGGCCGCACACGCTGTGCCGCAGCTGCCGGTATCCGCTCTCGCCCGAAGACCGCAGCTCGCCGCAGTACGAGGAAGGCGTCAGCTGCCCACACTGCCACGAGCGGCTGGACGACGACCGCCGCACGCGGCTGAGCGAGCGCCAGCGTCAAGTCGATCTGGCCGGAAAGCGCGGCTTGCGCCACGTCGGGGCGCGCATGGAAAGTTCCTCGCATCCGCCCAACCCGCGCGGCGAGTGAACCCGCGCATCGCGCGCACCGTCCCACCGTTCCCGAATCCCCCGGACTCCGATGAAAAAACTCGTCCTCGCGGCGCTCGCCCTCGTGCCCGCCGCCACCCTCGCCGAACCCGCGTCCTCTTCGGCCCAGGCCACCCGCCTCGATGCCCTGCTGGTCACCGCCAGCCCGGTCGAAACGCGCACCTCCGAGGCGATGCAATCGGTGCAGGTGATCGAGCGCACCGACATCGAGCGCAGCCCGGCCGCGACGCTGGCGGACCTGCTCGCGCAGCAGCCCGGGCTGAGCATCCAGCGCCGCGGCGCACCGGGCGTGCAGGCCGATCTGGGCATCCGCGGCAGCAGCTTCGAGCAGACCCTGGTGCTGGTGGACGGCGTGCCGATCCAGAACCCGCAGACCGGCCACCACAATCTGGATGTCGCCGTGCCGCTGTCGCACATCGAGCGCATCGAGATCGTCACCGGCCCGGGCGCAATCCAGTACGGCGGCAGTGCCACCGGCGGCATCGTCAACCTGATCACGCGCCAGCCCGACGGCTTCGAAGCCGGCCTGGCCGTCGCCGCAGGCTCCCACGCCACGCGCCAGTTCGACGCGCGCATCGTCGGTGCCGGGCAGGCGGGTCACCACGGGCTGTCGGTCAGCACGCTCGACAGCGACGGCGACCCGCAGTCCGGCCCGAGCGACGCGCGGCTGCGCCAGGCGCTCTATACCGGCGCGCACGCGAGCGAGGCCGGGCGCATCTTCTGGGGCGCGGGCGCGCTGGAAAAGGATTTCGGCGCGTGGGGTTTCTACAGCGCCGAATACCCGGATGCGCGCGAACGCACCGAAGGGCACCTCGCCTGGCTCGGTGCCGAAGGCCGCAGCGGGGCATGGCGACTGCGCGCACGCGCCCATTTCGATCGCCACGAAGACGAGTTCCTGACCCGGATCGGCGGGCGCGATTACATCAACGAGCACCTCACCCGCGTCGCCGGCCTGCAGGCCGACGCCCAGCGCGAGGACGCCAGCGGCTCGACCGCGATGGGCGCGCAGCTGCGCCACGAACGCCTTGCCTCCAATGCGCTGCGCGATCACGAGCGCGACGTCTCCGCGATCTGGCTGCTGCGCCAGCAGCAGCTCGGCCCCGACACCCGCGCCGAGGCGAGCCTCAGCCGCGCCGATCACGAAGGCCACCGCGCCCGCTGGCTGCCGGCGCTGGCGCTTTCCCATGCCTTTGGCCCGGACTGGCGCGGCTTCGCCGCCGCGGCGCGCTCCACCCGCGCGCCGTCCTACACCGAACTGTATCTGGCCACCGCCGCCAACCGCGGCAGCGCGGTGCTGGCACCGGAGGTTTCCGATCACTCGGAGCTTGGCATCGAAGGGCGTCTAGGCGCGCAAACCCTTACCTTGGCGCTGCACCAGCGCCGCACCCACGACCTGATCGACTGGACCCGCACGCCCGGCACCGTGACCTGGGTCGCGAACAACCTCGACGGCCACCGCGGGCGCGGCCTGGAGGCCGGCTGGCGCTGGAACCCCGCATCGATCCGCTGGCTGGCGCGCGCGGGCCTGGGCTACGAGTACCTTCAGGTGCGCGTCGATGACGCCGATTACGAAGTGAAGTACGCCCCGCGCGTGGCCCGCCACACCTGGCGGGCCGACGCGCGCCTGGACCTGGGCGCGGGCTTCGGCCTGGACCTCGACCTGCGCCACCCGCGCTACGCCGATGAAGCTGCCGCCACGCTGGCCAACGCGCGACTCGGCTGGCAGGGCAAGACCCTGCGCGCCCACCTCGCGATCCAGAACCTCCTGGACCGCGAGATCATCGAGACCGGCTTCGCGCCGATCCCGGGCCGCTGGCTGAGCCTCGGGATCGGCGCACGCTGGGACTGATTCAGGCCGCCGCCTCTTCCGCCGCGCTGCGCCGCCGCGCCCGCACCGCGGCGTCGAGGCGTTCGAGCACGGCCACCGACTCCTCCCAGCCGATGCAGCCGTCGGTGATGCTCTGGCCGTAGGCGAGCGCGCGCCCGGGGATCACGTCCTGACGTCCGGCGACCAGGTGGCTTTCCACCATCACGCCCATGATGCGGCGCGCGCCCGCTTCCACCTGGCCGGCGATATCGTCGATCACGCGCGGCTGGTTCTCGGGCTTCTTGCTGCTGTTGGCATGGCTGGCATCGATCATCAGGCGCGGCGACAGTCCGGCCTTTTCCAGCGCCGAGGCGGCCTCAGCCACGCTGGCCGCATCGAAATTGGGGGCCTTGCCGCCGCGCAGGATCACGTGACAGTCGGCGTTGCCCATCGTGGCGGCGATGGCGCTGCGCCCGTCCTTGGTGACGGCCAGGAAATGGTGCGGGTGCGCCGCCGCCTGCACCGCGTCCAGCGCGATGCGCACGTTGCCGTCTGTGCCGTTCTTGAAGCCGACCGGGCACGACAGGCCGGACACCATTTCGCGGTGCACCTGGCTTTCGGTGGTGCGCGCGCCGATCGCGCCCCAGGCCACCAGGTCGGCGATGAACTGCGGCGTGGTCATGTCGAGGAACTCGGTGCCGGCCGGCAGGCCGAGCGCGCTGATGTCGCGCAGCAGCCGGCGCGCGATCACCAACCCTTCGTCGATGCGACAGCTGCCGTCGATGTGCGGGTCGTTGATCAGGCCCTTCCAGCCCACCGTGGTGCGCGGCTTCTCGAAATAGACCCGCATCACGATCTCCAGCGTTCCGGCGAAACGCTCGCGCTCGCGCGCGAGGCGCTGCGCGTACTCCAGCGCCGCCGCCGGATCGTGGATCGAGCACGGCCCGATCACCACCGCAAGGCGATCATCGACACCGTGCAGGATGTCGTGCAGGACGCGGCGCGACTGGCGCACGGTGCGCGAGGACACCGCATCGCAAGGCACTTCAGCCATCAGTTCCGCGGGCGTGGGAAGGGCGCGGATTTCGCGGATGCGAAGATCGTCGGTGGGCTGGTTCATCGGGATGCTCCTGGGTGGGTGCCAGGCCGGCGGCAACAAAAAAGCCGCCAGGGGACTGGCGGCTTCGGGGGATTCGTTTGCGCGATGCTTCAGATCACGCGAACGCCACGCGGCGCCAGCCCTTGGGGCGAGCGGTAAAAAAAGTACCAATAGCGGCGGGTGGGGGCGTTCACGGCGACAGTGATAGCACATCGACGGCGCAAACGGAACCGGCTGCACCGAATTTCGCCGGTCGCGTAAACTCGCGCCATGTCCGCCCACCGCCCCTCGCTGCAGCGCTATTTCCTCTCCGGCGTCATCACCCTGCTGCCGCTGTGGCTGACGGTGATCGTGTTCCGCTTCGTGTTCGTGCTGCTGTCCGACGTGAGCCGGCCCTGGATCACGCCGCTGCTGGCGCGCCTGGCGGCGCAGTATCCGCTGACGCTGGGATGGATGGCCGCGCCCTGGGTACAGACCGCGCTGGCGCTGGTCGCCACCCTCGCCGCCATCATCGCGGTCGGAGTGATGGCGCACCGCGTGCTGGGCCAGCGCCTGCTGCGCTGGTTCGAGGCCGTCGTCCACCGCATTCCGCTGGCAAACCTCATCTACGGCGCGGTGCGCAAGCTGATCGACATCCTCCAGACCCAGCCCGAGGGCGCGCAGCGCGTGGTGCTGATCGACTTCCCGCACCGCGACATGAAGGCCGTGGGCTTCGTCACGCGGGTGCTGCGCGAGGAAGGCAACGAACGCGAACTGGCGGCCGTCTACGTGCCGACCACGCCCAACCCGACCTCGGGCTATCTCGAAGTGGTGCCGGTGGAAAACCTCACCCCCACGGACTGGACCGTGGACCAGGCGATGAGCTTCATCATCTCCGGCGGCGCGGTCAGCCCGGACAGCGTGCCGTTCACGCGCAGAGCCGACAGAACGCCGTAGGTCTCCCGGATCAAGTCCTGGGCAGGCTCTACACGGTCGACGCGGCGTGGCATCGAACATCCCGTCGGGGACGTAGCCCCGACCTACGGCACTACGCGCCGCCGTTGCCGTGCGCGTCGTCGCGCGTGGCGCATCGTTTCCCGTAGGTCGGCCCTACGCGGCCGACGCGGCGTGGCATCGAACATCCCGTCGGGGACGTAGCCCCGACCTATGGCACTACGCGCCGCCGTTGCCGTGCGCGTCGTCGCGCGTGGCGCATCGTTTCCCGTAGGTCGGCCCTACGCGGCCGACGCGGCGTGGTATCGAACATCCCGTCGGGGACGTAGCCCCGACCTACGGCACTACGCGCCGCCGTTGCCGTGCGCGTCGTCGCGCGTGGCGCATCGTTTCCCGTAGGTCGGCCCTACGTGGCCGACGCGGCGTGGCATCGAACATCCCGTCGGGGACGTAGCCCCGACCTACGGCACGTCCCCGCAACGTCAGAGGGGAGGTGTATCCATGACCTACCTCGGCGCGGCGTTCTTCACGTAACGATCGAACCAGATAAGCATTTCCGCCACGAAGTGCTCGTTGGATTCGCGCGCGGCGTACCAGTGCGGCTCGAACGGCAGCATCACCAGGCGCGCGGTGCCGCCCAGACCGCGCACGGCCTGGAACAGGCGCGGCGACTGGGTGGGTTCGGTGCCGGGGTTGGCGTCATCGATGCCGTGCACGATCAGGATCGGCTCGTTGATCTTGTCGGCGTGGAAGAAGCTCGAAGCCTCGTCGTAGGCCTTGGGCGCGGCCCAGAACGAACGCCGCTCGTTCTGGAACCCGAACGGGGTCAGGGTCTTGTTGTAGCCACCGCTCGAGGCCACGCCGGCGCGAAAGAGATCGGTGTGCGCCAGCAAGTTCGCCGCCATCAGCGCGCCGTGGCTGTGGCCGGTCACGCCAATGCGCTCGGGATCGACCACGCCCAGTTCCACGGCCTTGGCAACGGCGGCCTCGGCATTGGCGACGAGCTGTTCGAGATAGGTGTCGTAGGCGTTCTTCGGATCGCCCACGATCGGGAAGGCGGCGCTGTCGACGATGGCGTAGCCGGCCAGCAGCAGCAGGCGATAGCTCGACAGGCGGGTGAAGGTCTGTTCGGAACCGCGCACCTGTCCGGCCTGCGAGGGATCGGCGAAATCCATCGGATAGGCGTAGAGGATGGCCGGTACGCGCGTACCCTCGACGTAGCCGGGCGGGGTGTAGAGGGTGAAGGAAAGCGGCACGCCGTCCTTGCGGGTGTAGGTGACCAGGCGCTTCTTGATCTTGCGCACTTCCGGGGTCGGATCGGGGAAACGCGTGATGGCTTCGGCCGAAGACGCGAACGCGGCTTCGCCGGCGGCGGCATCGGCCAGCGCGGCACCGAGCCTGCGGCGGAACGCGTTGGGCGGATCGATCGGTGACTCGTGCCAGGTCAGCAGGCCACCCGGTTCCGGGGCGAACCCGAGCAGGCGCTCGTAGGCATCCGGCGCGCTGCGGAACAGCCGCTCGGTCTTGCCGCTGCCGAGGTCATAGCGGTCCAGAAAGGGGCGATCGCCCTGCGGCGAGGCCCCCGATCCGGCCAGGAAAATCGCCCCGTCCTGCTCTCGCAGCACGCTGGCTCCGTTGGCCAGGGTGCGGCTCTGCGGATTGCCCGGATGGGCGTAGCGTTCGTCCATCGAGAGATCCCAGAGCACGCGGGCGGCGCTGCGCGGCTTGTCGACGTCCATCAGCGAAATCGTTAACCAGCGCCGGTTGGCGTCGTACTGGACGAGAAGGGCCTTCGAGTCGCGCTCGAACCAGTACTGGCCGGCGTAGCGCTGCGCGGTGCGGGCGATTTCCACCGGTTTAGCGGTGAAGGGCGCGGCCCACATCAGCACCCGATCGCGCTCGGGCACGGTGTTTTTCCAGTCGCCGCCGTCGAGCGCCTCGGCATACACCAGGGTGGCGGGCGCATTGGCGCGCCATTCGAAACCGCGCGGTCCGGTCGGCACGCCGCGCACCGGTACGCTTTCGGCGGCGGGCAGCGTGGCGAGAGTGCGGCTGGTACCGGCATCCAGGTCCAGCACGGTCACCTCGTGCGCGAAGCGCTGCCAGGTCACGACGTAGGAATAAGGCCGCGTGAGCACGTCGACCAGTACGTGCCGACCGTCCGGTGCCGCGCGCACCTCGCCCAGCACGGCCGGTTCGCCCACACGCTGCACCGCACCGCTGCGCGCATCGACCACGGCCAGCTGCGCGCTGGCGTAGTAGTCGAACAGGGTTTCGTCCTCGGGGCTCGAAAGGGTATCGCGGGCCTCGTAGGTGCTGCTTTCGCCACCGCCCTCGGTCGCGTCCTTGATCTCGGGGCCGGGCGGCACGGCGGCCTTCTGCGGTGCCGGCCCGGCGTTTTCGGGCACGGTCTTCACCAGCAGCGCATCGCGCGCGCCCAGCCACTGCAGCTCGTTTTCCAGGATCGGGTTGATGCGCACGCCGTCCACGCGCCGGATGGAGCCGTCCTCGACCTTGCCCAGCCAGAGTTCGACGCCCGCATCCGTGGTGTTGACGAAGGCGAAACGCCGCCCGTCGGGCGACCAGAGCGGCCAGTCAGGGCAGGCATTGGGCGGCAGGGCCACCGGGGTTTCCCGGCCCGTGGCCACGTCCACCAGGGAAAACCCTTCCAGGCAGGTACGGATGCCGTAGCCGCTGACCATGTCGTGGCGGGCGTGGATGCGCGGCTCCACGCGCACGCCGGCCAGCTTGAGATACGGCTCGGCCACGCGCGCGATCGAGGGGTACTGCCCCTGCTGCACGATCATCAGGGTGGTGCCGGTGGGATCGAGCTGCGGCACCGGCGGCAACGGCGCGCGCATCACGCCCAGCAGCGGTTCGGGCGGCTGCTGGTACTGGGCCTGCGCTGCGGCGGCGGCCAGCGCGAGGAGCAGGACGGGGAGAACGCGCAACGTCGCTTGCATGATGGCTCCGGACTGTGTTGGCCCGTAAAGCCTAGCGCAGCGTGACGCCTGGCGTACCGTGCCAGGCGTCATTCCCCGTGCGCGACGGAATCAGTGGGCGTGGCCGTCCGGACCGTGGGCGTGGCCGTGGGCGATTTCTTCCTCATTGGCATCGCGCACGCCGCTGATTTCCGCCTCGAAGCGCAGGGTCTTGCCCGCCATCGGGTGGTTGAGGTCCACGTCCACCACCGACATCCCGACCTTCACCACGGTGAGCATGCGCGGCCCCTGCTGGGTCTGCACCATCAGGGTCTGGCCGGGGACGAGCTTCGCCTCGCCAAAGCGCTTCTTGGGCACGCGCTGGATCATGCCTTCGTCACGCTCGCCGTAGGCGTCGGACGGAGCCACGGTGACATCCACGCGATCACCGGCGGTCTTGCCTTCCAGCGCGCGCTCCAGGCCGGGGATGATGTTGCCTGCGCCGAACAGGATCACCAGCGGATCGCGTCCCTGAGAGGTTTCCACCTGGCTGCCGTCCGCGTCGAAAACGGTGTAGTGGAAGGTGACGACCTTGTTCTTCTCGATATTCATGGATCTGAAACCGGAAAATGGGGCGCGCAGCATAGCGGCTCGCAGGCACCAAGGCACGCCGGGGCGACGCACGAGGCGACAATTGACAAGTCCGGCCACACTGCCCACGGTGTCGCCATGGCCCGCGCATGCTCCCGCCCTGCCCTCGCAATCCTGCTGGTGACCCTGACGCTGGCCCTGGGCGGCTGCGGCGGCGGCGCGACGCGCTCAGGTCCGGCCACGGCGAACCAGACCGTCGCCAACGACGTGCTTTTCCGCGCCATCGGCCTGGTCGGCACGCCCTACCGCCACGGCGGCAACACGCCCGAGGGCGGCTTCGACTGCAGCGGCCTGGTCGGCTATGTGTACCGGGAAGCGGCGGGGCTGGGCCTGCCGCGCACGACGCAGGGCCTGTCCGAACACGCGGCGTCGCGGGTGGAGCGCAAGCGGCTTCGCCCGGGCGACCTCGTCTTTTTCGGCAAGCGACGCGCCAGCCACGTGGGCATCTACGTGGGCGAAGGACGCTTCGTGCATGCACCAAGCAGCGGCGGCACGGTGCGCATGGACGCACTCGACGGGCCGTACTGGCGCGAGAACTACCTGCAGGCGCGGCGGATCCTGCAGTGAGGCGCTGATGCCGCAGCGCGCGAACCGCGCTCGGCCGCGATGGTAGATTGCCGGCATCCCACGGACCGCCCGCATGAACCTCCGCGACCTGCGCTACCTCGTTGCCCTGGCCGAACACCGTCATTTCGGCCGCGCCGCGGAGGCGAGCTTCGTCAGCCAGCCCACGCTCTCCACCCAGATCCGCAAGCTCGAGGACAAGCTGGGCGTCAGCCTGGTGGAACGCGCGCCACGCCGGGTGATGCTGACGCCGGTCGGGCGCGAGATTGCCGAGCGCGCGCGGCGCATCCTGGCCGACGTGGACGAACTGCACCAGATCGCGCAGCGTTCCCAGGATCCGGATGCCGGTACGGTCCGCCTCGGCATCTTCCCGACCCTTGGTCCCTACCTGTTGCCGCACGTCGTCCCGCGGGTGCGCGAGCGGTTCCCGCGGCTGGAGCTGCTGCTGGTGGAGGAAAAGACCGAGGTCCTCCTACGCCAGCTGCGCGAAGGACGCCTGGACGCGGCCATCCTCGCCCTGCCGGTGCACGACGACCAGCTCGCAACCCGCTTCCTGTTCGAGGAGCCTTTCCTGCTTGCCGTGCCGCACGGACATCGGCTCGCGGAACACCGCTCCATCGTGCTTGACGACCTGCGCGAAGAAAGCCTGCTGCTGCTGGAGGACGGCCACTGCCTGCGCGACCAGGCGCTGGATGTGTGCCGCCTGTCCGGGGCCGACGAAAAATCGGGATTCCGCGCGACCAGCCTGGAGACACTGCGCCAGATGGTAGCCGCCGGCGTGGGCATCACCCTGCTGCCGCAGCTCGCCGTAACCGCGCCGGTGCCACCGTCGGCCGATATCGCCCTGGTGCCGTTTCGCGCCCCGCCGCCGCATCGCCGCATCGCCATGGTCTGGCGGCGCAGCACCGCGCGCGAGGGGCTCCTGCACAAGCTCGCCGACCTGTTCGCAGGCTTGCCGAGCGACCTCCTCGACTCCGCGCCGCCGCCGGCGATGTCGCGCCGGCAGGCTCCGCGCGCGCCGCGCGTGAAAGCCGGCGATTGAATCCCGCCCCCAGCCGCGCTAGCCTGCACCCATCGGACCACATTTCGACTTTCGCGAGGCGGCGCAACGGCGCCGCCTCTTCGTTCACGCAAGATTTGCGCCAGGAATACCCATGCCCGCGGAACCGCAACCCTCCCTCACCATCAGCAGCCTGGACTTGGTGCGGCTGGAGCGCCTGCTGGAATCACCGGCGTACCGCGATCTGGACATCGCCAAGCGCCTGGGTGACGAGCTGGTGCGTGCCAACGTGGTCGCGCCGGCAGACATGCCTGCCGATGTGGTCTCGATGAACTCCCGGGTCACCTGCGTGGAAGAAATCAGCGGCAAGGAGCACCACCTGACGCTGGTCTATCCGCCCGACGCCGACGCGGCCGCCGGCCGCGTTTCGGTGTTCGCGCCGATCGGCGCGGCACTGCTGGGCCTGTCGGTCGGCCAGAGCATCGACTGGACCGGCCCGGACGGCCGCCCGCTGCGCATCCGCGTCGCCACGATCTCCTACCAGCCGGAATCCTCCGGCGACCTGGCGCGCTGAGGAAGGCGCTAGGCCGCGAGCGCCTCGCTCTGCTTGACTACGGCCGCCTCGTCGGCGGCGAGCGAGCTTCTGACCGCGTCGATGAACGCCTCGCCCCACATGCGGATGTCGTTGTGCTCGACGATGGCGAAGAGTTCGCGCAGCCGCGACTGCGCCTCGGCCGGGTTCATTGCGATCGCCTGATAGAGGCGTGCGGTCAGATCGGCGGTGTCGTGCGGATTGGTCAGCACGGCACCGTGAAGCTCCGCGGCCGCACCGGCGAACTCCGACAGCACGAGCACGCCCCGGCCGCCCGACAGCACCTGCGCGGCGACGTATTCCTTTGCCACGAGATTCAGGCCGTCGCGCAGCGGCGTGATCCACATGACGTCCGCCATCGTGTAGAGGGAAACGACCTCCTCGAACGGCAGCGCACGGAAGAAGAACTTCACCGGCGCCCAGTTGACGCGCGAGAAGCGCCCGTTGATGCGGCCGACGATCTGCTCGATCTGCGTCTGCAACTCGTCGTACACGGTCATTTCGGCCGCCGCCGGCACACACACCGTCAGCAGCGACACCTTGCGATGCAGTTCGGGGTGCTCGTCGAGCAGGCGCTCGAACGCGAGGAGCTTTTCCAGCGTGCCCTTGGTGTAGTCGAGCCGTTCGACCGACAGGATCATGCGCACGCCTTCGAGTTCGCCGCGCAGCTGCGTCGTGCGCTCGACGGTTCGTGGATCGGCGAGGATCGTGCGAATGCGGTCGACGTCGAGCCCGACCGGATGCGCCCCGAGGCCGATGCGGCGGCCGTGCACCTCGATCGCCGTGGTCATCTCGTCGAGCCCGACCGCGCAGCCGTAGGTCAGGAAGCGCGGCGCGCAGTTGCGGCGCTCGAGCACCGTCAGCGGGGCGACGCCGCGGACGACATCGACGAAGTTCTCGGCCTGGCGAGGAATGTGGAAACCGATGTAGTCGCATTGCAGCAGGCTGCCGACGATCTCGCGTCGCCACGGCAGGACGTTGAAGGTATCCGCGGACGGGAAGTACGTGTGGTGGAAGAACGCGATCTTCACGTCCGGGCGCAGCTCGCGCAACACCGCCGGGACCATCCACAGATTGTAGTCGTGCAGCCACACGGTTCCGCCCTCGGCCGCTTCGGCCGCCGCGCGCTCGGCGAAGCGCCGGTTGACCTCGAGGAACACGTTCCAGTCGTCCTCGCGGAACTGCGCGCGCTCCCAGAAAGTGTGCAGCGTCGGCCAGAACGCCTCTTTCGAGAAGCGCTTGTAGAAGACGTCGACGTCGTCCTTGGTCAGCGCCACGCGCGCGGCAACGAGGTTCGGATAGCGGTCCCGGTCGACGCTGGTGTGCGTCTCGAAGGGGATCGCGCTCTTCGGATCGTGGATCGACCATGCGACCCACGCGCCGGGTTGCCCGTTCGCGAAAAAGCTCAGCAGGGTCGGAATGATGCCGTTCGGCGAGGCCGGGCGCCGGCGGACGGTGCGGCCGTTCTGGATCGATTCCTCATAGGGCAGGCGGTGATACACCATCACCAGCTCGGAGCGGCCCGCCGTCTCCATCTCGCGGAGCTCGGCCTCGACGCCGCCGGTGCCGAGAAATCCGAAATGGCCGACCGCTTCGAGAATGCCGCCGCAGCCAGCGTGGCGCGCGTGAAGGACGCGGGCACGGTCGGCCGTGGCGTCGAGCAGCGCGCGTTCGGACTCGCCGACGCATACGCCGACGAAGCCCTGCTCGTACATCGAAAGATCGTTGAGGGTGTCGCCGGCGACGAGCACCGAGTCGTCGTCGACGCCGAGCAGGCGCACCAACGCCGTGAGCGTGCTGCCCTTGTTGACGCCTTTGGGCAGAATGTCGAGGTAGCGCCCGGCGGAGTAGAGCACCTCGCAGCCGAGCGAGCGCGCGATGTCGCGCAGTTCCGCCGTCACCGCCCCCGGTTCGCAGAAATACGAGCAGCGGCGCTGCTGTGGCACTTCCTGTCGCTCGATGCCGGAAAAGGAGGCCACCGCGTCGACGACGACGCGCTCGCCGGGCCAGCGCTGGTCGATCTGCGATTGCAGCGGCTGGATCGGTTGCAAGGTATGGCCGTCGACGACGGTGCCGCCGACGTCGCAGACGATGTAATCGGGCGTCGGGACCGACGGGTCGGAGAGCAGCGGAATCACCACTTCCAGCCCACGGCCGGTGACGAATACCAACTTGATATCGGGGTGCGCCGTGATCAGCTGGTACAGTCGCTGGCGGTTTTCGGGGTGACCGGCGAGAAAGGTGCCGTCAAGATCGGTCGCGAGCATCATGTCAGGTTCTCCTTTTGATGGATTGCCGACAACAGGGCCGACAGGGATGGCTCGGGAACGGCTGCGCGAGGCGAGGCGCGGTGGATCGCGGCGCGGCGCGGAAGTCCGCGGAATCGACCCGGAGAAAGAACGGAGGAAAGAGCGGAGGCCGACAAGCGGGCTCGACGCTCGTCCGTTCGAGCGGATGGAACGACGCAATCGATACCAAACGCGCAGCACGAACCGTCGGACTTGATGATTGGTTCAGTGAATTGCGACAAATATCGTATCTGGTCAGCCCTGATCCTCAGCCGATGCTTCGTTGAAGAACGGCCTTGGTTCGTCATTTCCACATGATTTTTGCGGGAATCCAGTGACTTGGCCTTTGATGCGGAGCATCAGGACGCAAAGACACTGGACTCCTGCCTTCACAGGAAGGACGGGCTGGGATCAGTGCAAATCAAGGCATTGTATCACAACATGACCGTCGCCGGAACCTGCGGGCGCAGTCGGCACCACGGAATCTGCCGATTTCTCGATTCTCTGGCGATCATCAAAGGATCGATTGAAAAAGGTCATGATCGAGAGGAGTGAAAAATATCAGGCTATGGGAAGACTGGCTTTCAGGTGCGAATGAAGCGCAACAGTTAAAGCCTGCGAGTCTGCCGCACTAGCGGTAAAAGCAGAAACGCGTGATTCGATCCGCTCGATCAGGATTTTCAGCGGACTTATTCATGCTCCCTTCCGTTCGATCAAAATCGGGTCCTGATTAGCCCTGACTCTCAGCTCGTCATTCCTGCGAAGGCAGGAATCCAGTGTCTTTGCTTCCAGATGCCCCCACAACAAAAGCCAAGTCTCCGGGTTTCCGCCAAAAGCATGCGGGAATGGCGAGCCAAAGCCACTCTTCGCCGAAGCATCGGCTGAGGATCAGGGCTAATCAGGAATCGGGTTGCCGGGGCATATATTCCCTACCTCGCCCAGCGCCGCACCGCCTCGGCGAGATCCTCGCCGCGCACCGGCTTGCGCAGGAAGGCGCGCATGCCGGCCTGGGCGGTGCGTTCCTCCACCTGCGGATCGGCGCGCGCGCTCAGCGCGACCATGGGCGGCGCGCCTTCGCCGGTGCCGACCATGCGCGCCACCTCGAAGCCGCTCAGGCCGGGCAGGTCCAGATCGAGGAACACCAGCGCGAAGTCCCGCTCGCGCAGCGCCGCCAGCGCCGCCAAACCGTGCGCGGCGTGCTCCACGCGATGCCCCTGGGCGGCCAGCAGCCCGGCGATCACCTGCGCCACCACCGGGTCGTCCTCCACCACCAGAATATCCCGCGCCGCCGGTGCCGCCGCGGCGGGTGCGCTGTCGGGCGGCGCGAGGGCGTCGGGCAGCGGCACCTCGAGCCGGAACGTCGATCCCGCGCCCGGCGCGCTTTCCACCGTGATCCGCCCACCCATCGCGCCGGCGAGCTCCTGGCAGATCGCCAGTCCCAGGCCACTGCCGCCGTGGCGGCGCGCGGTCAGGTTGCCCTCGCCCTGCTCGAAACGCCGGAACAGGCGCGACTGCTGCTCGGCGTCCAGGCCCGGCCCGGTATCGCGTACCGAAATCACCGCCTGGCCATCGGCCCGGCGCGCCAGATGCAGATCGACGCGCCCGACCTCGGTGAACTTGATCGCGTTGCCCGCGAGGTTCAGGACAATCTGCTGCATCCGCTGGCCATCGCCGCGCACCCATCTCGGCGCATCGGCATCCAGGCGCACCTCGAAAACCAGCCCCTTGGCATCGGCCAGCGGCCGCAGCAGCCCGGCGGCCTGCTGCAGCATCGCGCGCAGGTCGAAGGCTTCATCGGCCAGATCCAGCTTGCCCGCCTCGATCCGCGCCAGATCGAGCGCATCATTGACCAGCCGCAGCATCAGGTCGCCGGAGCGGCGGATCGCCTCGACGTGGCCGCGCTGACGCGCGTCCAGCGGCGATTTGAGCAGGAGTTCGCTCATGCCCAGCACGCCGGTCATGGGGGTGCGGATCTCGTGCCCCATGGTGGCGAGAAAGCTGCTCTTGGCCTCCGACGCGCGCTCGGCCCATTCGCGCTGGCGTTGGGCAAGCTGCAGGGCATGTTCGCGATCGAGCCGGCGGCGGTGTGCCAGCAGGGCCACGGCCAGCGCCGCGAGCAGCGCCAGCGCGTAGCCGAGGTAGGCCCAGCCGCTGCGCCACCAGGGCGGCGACACGCGCAGCCCAAGCTGCAGCGGCGCGGCGCTCCACGCGCCCGAACCGTTGTCGCCGATGACCTCCAGGCGATAGTCACCCGGATCGAGCTGGCTGAAGACGCGCTCGCCCGACGCGCCCACGTCGACCCACTGGGTTTCGAATCCCGTCAGGCGGAAGCGGTAGCGATTGGACGGCGGGTTGGCGAAGGACAGCAGGCGCGCTTTGATGGTCAGCTCGCGGTCGTTCCATGCGAGCCGGATCGGTGCGGTCGAATCCAGCGCTTCGCGCCCCTGCGGTCGCAGCACGGAGACTTCCTGCATGAGGAGCGGTGACTGGGCCTGGGTGAAGCCGATCCGCGCCGGATCGAACACCACCATGCCCTTCATGGTCGAGGCGTAAATGATGCGCTCGGCGCTCTGTCGCGGTGGTCGCATGGTGAACTCGTCGCTGGGCAAGCCATCGCGCACGCCGAAGCCCAGCAAGCTGCCGGACGCGACCTGATAGCGCCACAGGCCACGCACCGTGGTGAGCCACACATCTCCGGCCGCATCCACGACGACGCCACCCACTTCCACCGCGGGAAGGCCCTGCGCCTCGCCCACCTGGTCGACCCGCTCCAGCAGGCCATCGCGCACGCGATGGCGCTCAAGGAACCCCATGCGCACGGTCCACAGCTCGCCATCGGGCGAAAACGCCAGGCCCATGATGCGGCCCGGCGGCAGCCCGCGCATCGCTTCGAATCGTCCGTCGCCGGTTTGCCGCAGCACGCCGAAGTCGCCCGCGATCCAGAGGCGCCCCGCCGGATCGTGGACCAATCCTTCGATGGAACCGTCCGGCAGGCCGTCCGGCGCGCCGCTTGCCCAGCTTCCCAGCACCCGCCCCTGCGCATCGCGGTACTGCAGTCCTCCGCCGTAGGCCGTCATCCAGAATCGCCCGTCGCCATCGGAAAGCAGCTGGTCGACCATGCCGACCGGAGCGGCATCGCGTTCGGCGTCGCTCAGCCAGTGGGTGAGGTCGCCACTCACCGGGTCGAACAAGCTCACGCCGCGGGTGTGGCCCAGCCAGAGCCGGCCGTCTTCGCGCGCCAGCACGGCGGAAAGCTGCCGCCACGGGACGGTGCCGTCCAGCGTCTCGAAGTAGCGGGTCGAACGCCCCGCCGCGGAAAGCCGCTCGAGTCCGCCGTCGCGATGCACCAGCCACATGCCGCCTTCGCCATCGGAGGTGCTGCCGGACACGACATCGCTGCTCAGCCCGCCCAGCTCCGGCGCACCGCGGCTGAGTACCGCAAAGTTCTCCCAATCCGGGCGCAGCCGCAACAGGCCGGTGTTGCGCAGCACGAACCAGAGCCCGCCCTCGTGATCCTCCAGCATGTACTGCACCAGCTCCGCGCTCGGCAGCGCGGCGTGGGTGCGGCTGTCGTGCACGCGTCCGCCGCGCGCATGGCGCAGCCCGGAGCGCGTGCCAAGCCAGTATTCGCCATCGCGGTCGCGCAGCATCGCGTTCACGCCAGCCGCCAGCGCCGCCTCGTTTTCCGCCCCCGGGAACGCCGGCTCGAAGCGGCCATCCACCAGCCGCTCCAACCCGGCCTGCGTGCCCACCAGGATGGATCCGTCCGGCTCGGCCAGGAGCGACAGCACCATGCCGGGCCTGGGGTGATGAAACGGCGGTGCCGCCTCGAAGCGCCCGTCGCGCAGGAACACCAGCCCGGCGCTGGTGGCCACCAGCAGGCGGCCATCGGGCAGCGGCAGCAGGCTGAGGATGTGGTTGGACGGCATCCCGCCGCCTTCGGGATCGACGCGCAGCACCTCGACCGTATCGGCCAAGGTATCGAAGCGGTACAGGCCCTCGGCATAGCCGCCGGCCCAGATCACGCCATCCGCGCCGGAGGCGATCGCCCACACGTCGCGCAGCCGGAAGCGCGGATCGAACTCCGGCCCATAGCGGTGAAAATGCAGCCCGTCGGGTTCCAGCAGGCTCAGGCCCGCCCCTTCCGTGCCTACCCACAGGCGGTTGCGCGCATCGACGTGCAGGAACTCCACCGAATTGCTCGGCAGCGAGGCCGGATCGTTGACCGCGTGGCGGAACGCCTTGAACTCCACCCCGTCATACCGCGCCAATCCGTCGTGGGTCGCGATCCACAGGTAGCCGTCGTGGTCCTGCACCAAGGCGTTGACGTGGCTGGAAGGCAGGCCATCGGCCGCCGTCATCGGGACGAAGAGGGGTGACTCGGGAACGCCCTGCGCGCGTGCCCCGAACGCAAGTACGAACCCCAGTGCGACCAGCGCGTGCGCCCATCGACCCATGTCCAACCCCCTGCGCCTGCGCGCGTCCAGCCCTTGGCCCCCGTGGCATCCTCGCAATGGCCGCGGCGCGGTTCAAGCGCTACATTGCCTCATCCCACCGCGAGCAGGCGATGAAACGACCCAGCCAACCCCTGCGACTCCTGCTTGCCGCCGCACTGATGCTGGGTGTGGCAATGCTCACCCTGACCCTGCTGCGCGCCACCGATGCCGCACTTTCGGTATGGGATCGCCTGCAAGCCTGGCCCGAATGGGTCCGCATCGGATTCGCCGCGCTCATGGCCGCGCTGGTCATTCTTGCGCTGTGGGGCGTGTGGCGCCTGCTGCGCCCGCGCGCCGCGCGCACGCCGCGCGCCGCCGCGATCGACCGCAGCACCCTGGAGGCCCGGATCGAACGCATCGGCGCCTCCGTGCCGGAAGGCTTCGAGGCGCGCGGAGAACTGGGCGAACTGGACCGCCGCCGCGCCGAAGGGGCGGTTCAGGCCTGCCTGTTCGGCCAGATTTCCACCGGCAAGAGCAGCCTGCTCAAGGCGCTCGCACCCGACGCCGCACCCGAGATCGGCGCGGTGGGGGGATCGACCCGGCGCATCAGCCACCACCGCGGCCTGCTGCCGGACGGCCGCACCCTGGAAATCGCGGATGTCCCCGGCAGCTTCGAGGCCGGCGACAGCGAACACATCGCGCTGGCGCGGGCCGAGGCGGCGCGCTCGCACGCGCTGATCTACGTGGTCGACGCCGACCTCTCGCGCAGCCAGCGCCAGGAGCTTGCCGCGCTGGCGCAGTTCGGCCGCCCGCTGGTGCTGGTACTGAACAAGGCCGACCGCTACACCCCGGCCGAACTGAAGGCGCTCACCGGCCGGCTCGCCGAGGAAGTGCGCGAACTGGGTGCCGAGGTGGTCAGCGCCAGCGCCGGACATTTCGAAGACGTGGTGCGGGAGCACCACGACGGCCGTCACGAGATCCTGCGGCGCGAGCGCCCGGCGCAGGTCGACGCCCTGCAGCGCGCGCTCGCCCGGATCGCACGCGCGGGCACGCAGGCGCTGGAGCCCGGGCGCGAAGCCGCCCTGTTCGCCCATATCGACGAGCGCCTGGCCGAAGGCGAGCGCCGCGAGCAGCAGGAGCGCAGCGACAAGGCCATCGAGCGTTACACCCGCCGCGCCGTGATCGGCGCGCTCGCCGCCGTTGCGCCCGGCACCGACCTCGTCATCCAGGGCGCGCTGGCGACCGCGCTCACCCGCGAGCTGTGCCAGATCCACGGCCTGCGCGCGCGCGACGTGGACGTCGACGACCTGCTCTCGCGCGCCGGCGGCCTGCTGCGCACCGGAAGCTCCATCACCCTGGCGGTGGTCGGCAACGCGCTCAAGGCCTTTCCCGGCTTCGGCACGCTCGGGGGCGGGCTGGTGCACGCGGTGGCCTACGGCCTCATCTTCGACAGCCTCGGCCATGCCTTGGCCGACACCCTGGCCAACGCGCGCGAACTCGACCGCGACGCCACGCTGACCGCGTTCCGCCAGCGCCTGGCTGCTCCTTCCGCCGAACGCCTGCTGGCGCTGGCGCGGATGGCGCTGCAGGAGCGCGATGCGCCCGAACCCGCCGCCGGAACCGATCGCCCCTGAACCGCCGGTACCGGAAGGGCCCACTGAACATCCGCACACTGAACATCCGCGTCTTGACCACTCCACGCCAGGCCATATAATGGGCGGCCCGCCCGAATAGCTCAGCCGGTTAGAGCACTTGACTGTTAATCAGGGGGTCGTTGGTTCGAGTCCAACTTCGGGCGCCAAATCTTTCGAGGGCTTGCAGCGATGCAGGCCCTTTTCTTTGGCCGCGATCCGGCAGGCGGCCTGCCTTCCGGCCGGGCTGTTGTTGTCAGCCTCGGGGCCCGGCGGCCGGGTTCGGGCGCTCGCGCCTCCCCGCGCCGCGATCCTCTTCCACCATGGGGCCAGGACTTCCACGCGCCGCTGGCGCGGCCCCACCGGCGCGCCACTCCGATGGCCACGACCCGCACTGGCGCAAGACGCGCCTGTTGCGCGCTCGCACGATGGGTGGAATCAGGATGGGAATCGGCTGAAAACGAAAAGCGGCTTGGACAAAAGTCACAAGCCGCTGATTCGCAACTGGAATTTGGTCGGGGTAGCCGGATTTGAACCGACGACCACTTGTCCCCCAGACAAGTGCGCTACCAGGCTGCGCTATACCCCGATGGTTGGATCAGCCCGCTCGTCGCGTGGTGCTGCGGCGGGCCGCACATGTTAGCAGAGTTTGCGCCGCGTGGCTTGCACGAGCGCCTCGGATCGACGGGACTCAGCGCCGCAGGAGCTGCAGCACCTCTTCCAGTTCCACGCGCACCTGATGCACGATCTGGCTGGAAATGGTCGCCTCCGCCCTGCCCTGCTCGCCTTCCAGCCGCTGGCGCGCGCCGGTGATGGTGAAGCCCTGGTCGTAGAGCAGCCCGCGGATCTGGCGGATGGTCAGCACATCGTGGCGCTGGTAGTAGCGGCGATTGCCGCGCCGCTTGACCGGCTTGAGGTTGGGGAACTCGGTTTCCCAGTAGCGCAGCACGTGCGGTTTGACGTCGCACAACTCGCTGACCTCACCGATGGTGAAGTAGCGTTTGGCCGGAATCGGCGGAAGCTCGCGATTACTTCCCGGGTCCAGCATAGGCTTCCACGCGCTCCTTGAGCTTCTGTCCGGGGCGGAAGGTCACGACGGTGCGTGCCGAAATCGGGATTTCCTCCCCCGTCTTGGGGTTGCGGCCGGGGCGCTGGTTCTTCTGGCGCAGGTCGAAGTTGCCGAATCCCGACAGCTTGACCTGATGCCCACCCTCCAGCGCCTCGCGCAGGGTGTCGAACAGCGCATCGACGAATTCCTTGGCTTCGCGCTTGTTGAGGCCCACGTCCTCGAACAGCCGATCAGCCATGTCGGCCTTGGTCAATGCCATCACGCTCCCCTGAGTGTCGCCCCACAGTCACGCGCCAGACCGTCCAGCGCGGCCGCAACGGCCTTCTCGATATCCTGCTCGGCTAGGGTGCGTGAATCGTCTTGGAAAATCAAGCCCATAGCAACGCTCTTGAATCCCGTTTCCATCCCCTTGCCCTGGTAGACATCGAACGGCATCACGGCTCGAAGCTGCGCACCCAGCGCCGTCCTGAGGCTGGCCTCGATCGCCGCCCAGGGCATGGCTTGGGCGACCACGACCGCCAGATCCCGACGAACGGCGGGGAAGCGCGAGAGCTCGCGCGCCGCAGGCACGGCGCGCTGCGTGAGCACAGCCTGATCCAGCTCCATCACCAGGACCTCCTGCCCGATGTCCAGCGCGTGCAGCAGGGCCGGATGCAGGTGGCCAAGGTGGCCCAGAAGCCGGCCATCACGGACGATACGCGCACTGCGCCCGGGGTGCAGCCACGGCACATCGGCCGACAGGAATTCCACCCGACCGGCATCACCAACCAGCGCCAGCACCGACTCGAAGTCGCCGCGCAGGTCGAAGAAATCGACCTCGCGCGCCGCTTCGCCCCACTGTTCGGCGCGCGCGGGTCCGCAGGCGACCGCCGCCAGGTGCAGCGCCTCGCGCGGGCCATCGGCGTCGCGCAGGAAGACGCGGCCGGTTTCGAACAAGCGAATGCGCGACTGCTGGCGCGCCAGGTTGTGCCGCAGCGCCTCGACCAGCCCGGGCAGCAGCGCGGTGCGCATCACGCCCAACTCGCTGGACAGCGGGTTGGCCAGCGCCTCGGCACCGGCATCCAGCGACCAGGCGCGAAGCACGGCAACGTCCAGGAAGGCGTAGTTGATCGCCTCGAAATAGCCGCGCGCGGCCAGCTGCGCGCTGAAGGCCGCCAGCGGCACCTGCGCCTCGGGCAGCGGCGCGAGCTGGATTTGACCGGTCGGCGCATGCAGCGGTACCCGGTCGTAGCCGTGGATGCGCACCACTTCCTCGATCAGGTCCTCTTCGATGGCGATATCGAAGCGGCGCGAAGGCGGGGCCACCAGCCAGCCTTCGGCATCGGCGGACACGCCCATGCCGAGCGCGCGCAGGATGCGCTCGACCTCGGCATCGGGAACCGCCATGCCCAGCACCCGCTCCAGCCGCGCGCGGCGCAGGCGCACCGGCGTGTGTGCGGCAAGGCGCTGGCCGTCGCTGGCTTCGACCACCGGCCCGGGCGTGCCGCCGGCGATCTGCAGCACCAGCGCGGTGGCGCGTTCCAGCGCACGGCGCGCCAGTTCCGGGTCGACGCCGCGCTCGAAGCGCTGGGATGAATCGGTATGCAGACCGAGCGTGCGGGCGCGGCCGATGATCGCCTCGGGCGCGAAGAAAGCGCTTTCCAGGAACACGTCGCGGGTATCGTCGGTGACGCGGGAATCGCGCCCGCCCATGACGCCGGCCACCGCCAGCGGCGCGGATTCGTCCGCGATCACCAGGAAGCCGGGATCGAGCTTCACTTCGCGCTCGTCCAGCAGCGTGAGGCGCTCGCCCTGCGCCGCACGGCGCACGTGGACCGAACCCTTGAGCAGGCTCTGGTCGAAGGCATGCATCGGCTGTCCGAGTTCGAGCATCACGTAGTTGGTGACGTCCACCAGCGCGCTGATCGGGCGCAGCCCGGCGCGACGCAGGCGTTCTGCCATCCAGAACGGCGTCGGCGCGGTCGGATCGACGCCGCGCACGATCCGGCCGCAGTAGCGCGGGCAGTCGGCCGGGGCGTCCAGCACGATCTCGCGCCGGTCCTCGACGCCTGCGGGAACCGCCTCGACCTCGAATTCGTTCACCGCACCGCCCAGCGCCGCCGCCACGTCGTAGGCAACCCCGCGCACCGAGAAGCAGTCGGCGCGGTTGGGGGTGAGCTTGAGCTCGAAGCTGGCGTCGGGCAGGGAAAGGAACTCGGCGATCGGCGTGCCGACCGGCGCATCCTCGGGCAGTTCGAGCAGGCCCGAGGCGTCGGCATCGACGCCCAGCTCCTTCGCCGAGCACAGCATCCCGAACGATTCCACCCCGCGCAGCTTCGCGGCCTTGATCACCAGGCCGCCGGGCAGTTCGGCTCCGACCGTCGCCAGCGGTGCCTTGAGGCCCGCGCGCGCGTTGGGCGCACCGCAGACGATCTGCACGGTCTGCGCGCCGGTCGACACCTGGCACAGATTCAGACGATCAGCCTCGGGGTGCTTCTCGCAGGAGAGGATTTGCGCCACCACCACGCCAGGCAGCAGCGCACCGATGGGCTCGACGCCCTCCACTTCCAGCCCGATGGCGGTCAGGGTCGCGGCCAGCGTATCGCGGTCGGCCTCGACCGACACATGTTCACGCAGCCAGGATTCGGGAAATTTCATGAGAGCCGGGATTCGAGATTGGGGATTGGGGATTGGTCAAAAGCGGGATGCGGTGATGTGGGTGGGAGACGCAACGCTGTTGCCGTTGCGAATCCCCAATCCCCAATCCCGAATCCCTCGTTTTCTCAAGCGAACTGCCTGAGAAAGCGAAGATCGTTGTCGAAGAAGCTGCGCAAGTCGGCGACGCCGTAGCGCAACATCGCGAAGCGCTCCACGCCCAGGCCGAAGGCGAAGCCGCTGTAGCGCTCCGGGTCGATGCCGCAGTTCTTCAGCACGTTGGGATGCACCATGCCGCAGCCGAGCACTTCCAGCCAGCCCGGCGCGCTGCCGTCGCCGCGATCCCAGGCGATGTCCACTTCGGCGGAAGGCTCGGTGAAAGGAAAGTAGCTGGGGCGGAAGCGCATTTCGAAGTCGCGCTCGAAGAAGGCGTCCACGAACTGCTTGAGGGTGCCCTTGAGGTCGGCGAAGCTGGAAGTTTCATCCACCAGCAGGCCTTCCACCTGATGGAACATCGGGGTGTGGGTCTGGTCGGAATCGCTGCGGTAGACCTTGCCCGGCGCGATGATGCGGATCGGCGGCTGGCGTCCGGCCATGGTGCGGATCTGCACCGGCGAGGTATGGGTGCGCAGGAGGCGGCCGTCCGGAAACCAGAAGGTGTCGTGCATCGTGCGCGCCGGGTGGTGCGGCGGGAAGTTCAGCGCCTCGAAGTTGTGCCAGTCGTCCTCGATCTCCGGGCCATCGGCCACCTGGTAACCCAGGCGCTCGAAGATCGCGACGATGCGCGCCAGCGCGCGCGACACCGGATGCGCCGCGCCGCGCTCGCCGCCGCGGCCCGGCAGGGTGATGTCGATGCGCTCGCCGGCGAGGCGCGCGTCCAGCGCCACCTTCTCCAGCGCCGCCTTGCGCGCGCCCAGCGCCTCGCCCAGGCGATCGCGAACGCTGTTGATGCGCTCACCCTGCGCGCGGCGCTCGTCGGGCGGCAGCTTGCCGAGGTTCTTGAGCAGCGCCGTCACGCTGCCGGATTTTCCCAGCAGGCGCACGCGCACCGCGTCGAGCGCATCGAGCGAGCCCGCGTCCGCGATCGCGGCGAGGCCCTCGTCCACCAGCGTATCCAGATCGTCCATTCCGATCCCTGCAGGTTGTCCGGCCCAGGCCGGATCTTCCGGAGTCCATAAACGCACATGGGGAAGAGCTTGCGCCCTTCCCCATGCGTGGGCGGCCAGGCCGCCGCGGGCAGCTGCGGTGGCCACGGCCACCGTGCGGCATCTTACGCCGCGAGTGCGCCCTTGGCCTTTTCGGCAATCGCGCCGAAGGCGGCGATGTCGTGCACCGCGATATCGGCCAGCACCTTGCGATCCAGCGTGATGTCGGCCTTCTTGAGGCCATTCATCAGGCGGCTGTAGGACAGGCCGAACTGGCGCGCCGCAGCGTTGATGCGGACGATCCACAGCGCGCGGAACTGGCGCTTGCGCTGCTTGCGGCCGATGTAGGCGTACTGACCGGCCTTGATGACGGCCTGGTTGGCGACGCGATAGACCTTGCGACGGGCGTTGTAATAGCCCTTGGCGCGCGACAGCACCTTGTTGTGCCGGCGGCGCGCGATGACTCCACGCTTGACTCGTGCCATGACTCAGTGCTCCTCAGAGGTAAGGAAGCATGCGCTGGACGCGACCTGCGTCCTCGGCACGAACGTGATTGGGCGCACGAAGGCCGCGCTTGCGCTTGGTGGACTTCTTCGTGAGGATGTGGCTCTTGAAGGCGTGGCCGCACTTGAACTTGCCGGAAGCGGTCTTCCGGAAGCGCTTTGCCGCCGCCCGATTGGTCTTCATCTTGGGCATGACGATGTGTCCTTGAGGTGCGGCACGAGGCCGCTGTTATGTCACCGATGCAAGCGGCGGCGCTGGCCGCGCTTTCCTTCTTGCTCGCATCCGCTTCTTGTGCCCGGCGATTGCCGCGCGGTCCAACCCCCGGTCCATGCAGCGGAACGGGCCGCGCAGTATAGCAAAACTTGCGCCGATGCACATCGCGCCTGCACGCCTGCCGATCCGGCGGCTTCGCGCCTGGGTACCCGGACTGGGTAGGAATTTTCCTATACCCGCATCCGTGTTTACCCGATACAAGGTAGGGAGGCCTGCAAAGACACTTCACACCGGGGCGGAAAACGGGAAATACATGGCGCACGGACACACCGAGCCGCCCTCTGCCCGCGGGCTTCGGATGAATACAGGGGGACAACATGAGCACCAGCAAGCCATGCGCGACAATACCTGTCGCAACATCGCTGCAGGATCCGGGACCATGAATACCCATGCCACCCCGCCCCCCGAGCTGTCGGCACTGCCCCCCACGCCGGAAGCCGTACTCCTGCAGCTCCTGACCGCTCTGGACGCCACGGCGGACGAACAGCGGCTCCTGCAGCTGACCCTTGACGCCGTCGTCAGGCTGATCCCCTGCTGCCAGGCGTTCGCCTACGAATGGGAGGAAGCCGGCGGCGTTGCCCGCCTGCGCGCCAGCGCGAGCACCGATTCGCAGTTCCTCAACGACTATTTCGCCCGATTCCGTTCCATCGACCCCTTCTCCCCCGAGGCGCTTCGCAACGATGCGCTGCGAAACGACCGCGGCATCGTGTCACGCGAGGTGATGGCACCGGACGAATTGCGTCATCACCCGTTCCACACGCGCTTCCTGGCACCGCACGGCGACCTGGTCTATGGCCTCTCGCACTATGCGCGGACCGGCCCGCAGCACCTGATCAGCCTGCGGCTCTTCCGTGGTGCGGACAAGGAACCGTTCTCTGCCTGCGAGCGCGATGCGCTGAGGCTGTTCCACACGCATGTCGCGCACCGCCTGCGCGAGCGCCGCAGGATTCGCCAGCTCGAACGCGAGCTGGCCACGCACCGGGCCGCCGCCAACGCATGGAACCGGCCGATCTTCCTGCTCAACGCCGCGGGCGCGGTGGTGACGCACAACGCGGCAGCCGATCAGATCCTGCGCGATGGCCGGCGGCTCGTGCTGGATTCCGAGCGCCGCCTGGCGCCGGGGCGCAAATACGACCACGCTTCCGGGCTCAATGGCGCGCTCAGGGACATTGCCGGCAAGGTCCGGGCAGGCAGCCGCCACCGTTCGCGCTGCCTCGCGCTGCGGACCGACGGGAGCCGCATCGCGCGCTACTACGGCCTGCTCGTGGGCCTCGATCCCACATCCTCGCCCGCAACCACGCTCCTCATCCTGATCGACAATCTGCAGGCCGCGCCGTGCCACGATCCCGACGAACTGCGCGGCCTGTTCGGATTCACCGCCACCGAGTCACGCATCGCCAACGCGCTGGTCGGCGGCCTGAGCACCGAGGGGATTTCCCAGGCCTTCCTGATCCGACCCGACACGGTGCGCACGCACATCAAGCGCCTGCTGGCCAAGACCGGCACGCGCAGCCACGCCGAGCTGCAGAAGCTCCTGATCCGTCTGACGCCCAACCTGACCGCACTGGCGCGCACCGAGACCCGGTGACTCGCGCCGGGGCCACGCGCATCTGCCCCGGCGCGCGGCGGCATCAGTCACCGGCAGCCGTCCAGCGCTTGAGCCAGTCAGCCACCGCGTTGTGCCACTGGATGCTGTTCTGCGGCTTGAGCACCCAGTGATTCTCATCCGGATAGAACAACAGCTGCGAGGCAATGCCACGGCGCTGCAAGGCGGTGAAGGTGGACAAGCCCTGGTCCGTCGGCACCCGGAAATCGCGATCACCCTGCACTACCAGCATCGGCACCCGCCACTTGGCAACGTGGTTCGCCGGATTGAACTTCTCGTAATTGGCCGGCACTTCGTACACCGGCCCACCGTTCTCCCATTCGGTGAACCACAGTTCTTCGGTGACATAGCCCATCGAGCGGGTGTCGAACACGCCGTCGTGGTTGACCAGGCACTTCCAGGGCTCGTTCCAGTTCCCGGCGATCCAGTTGACCATGTAGCCGCCATAGCTGGCACCCAGCGCGCAGGCGCGGTCGGCATCGAGGAAGTCGTACTTTTCCAGCGCCGCGGCCCAGCCCTTCCTGAGGTCTTCCAGCGGCTTGCCGCCCCAGTCGCCCGAGATCGAGTCGGTGAAGGCCTGGCCATAGCCGGTCGAGCCGTGAAAATCGATCACCACCACGGCGAACCCGAGTCCCGCATAGGTCTGCGGATTCCAGCGGTAGTGGAAGTTGTTGCCCATCGAACCCTGCGGCCCGCCGTGGATGATGAAGGCCACCGGATACTTCCCGCCCGCCTCATGATTCCAGGGTTTGACCACGTAGCCGTGCACGACTTCATCGTTCCAGCCGGGGAAGCTGAACTGCTCGTAGGCACCGAGGCGCACGTCGGCCAACGCCTCGCGGTTGAACGTCGCCAGCGTGCGCGCCTGGCTTCCGTCCGCACGCGCGGCGTGGAGCTGCGCCGGAGAACCCAGGGAAGACTGGGTATAGACCAGTGCATCGCGGGAGAGATCGAAGCCTTCGACCGAGCCCGGGCCGGTAATGCGCCGGCTCTTGCCGGTCGCAATTTCGATGGCGTGGATGGGGTGATTGCCGACGTCGTCGGTGGCGGTGTAGATGTGCTTGCCGTCCGCCGAGAGCGTGATGCCGCCCGCCGAATGATCCCAGCCCGGCGCAATCTCGCGGGTGCTGCCGGTGGCGAGGTTTTTCTCCATCAGGGCGAAGCGATCGGCCTCGAAGCCGGGGCGCTTCATCGCAAGGTAGTACAGCACCTTGCCATCGGCAGCGAACGCCGGCGCGGTGTCCCAGGCCGGGTTGTCCGGCGTGAGGTTGACGGGTACCGCAGAACCATCGGCCGGCACGCGATACAGGTCGAAATTGGTCGACCACGCCTCCGAACTTCCGGCGATGCGGGCCGAAAACACCAGACTCTTCCCGTCCGGCGACCAGGCGTACTCCTCCGACCCGCCGAAGGGTTTTGACGGCACGTCGCCGTCGATGTCGCGGCTGACCTTGACCGGGGCTTCCGCCGCGCGGCCGTCGGCACCGATCGCCGCGGCAAAGAGCTGGCTGCGGCGTCCGTCGGCCCAGGTATCCCAGTGCCGCACGAAGAGCCGCTCGTAGAGAACCCCTGTGGTCTTGGCTGCCGCACGCTCGTCGAGGCGCGCCTTGCTGCAGGCAAGATCGACGCAGTCGTTGAACACCTCCAGGCTGAAGGCCAGCGCCGTGCCGTCGGGCGACAGGCGATAGCTGCCCACGTCGAGCGGATAGGCCGTCACCGGCTGCGCTTCGCCGCCTGCCATCGGCAGCCGCCACACCTGCATGGAGCCCGAGCGCGGAGACAGGAAATAAAGCTGCTGGCCATCCGGCGAAAACTGTGCCGCCGTCGCGGCCGTACCGGGCGCGAGCAGGCGGCGTGCGGGAGTCTTGCCGTCAAGCGCAATGGCCCAGAGCGAACTCGTGGCCTTGTTGGCCGCCACATCGGCCTGACGCAGCGAAAAGACCACCTGTTCGCCGTCCGGCGACAGCACTGGCGCTGAAACGCGGTCGAGCGCCACCAGTTCCTCCGCCGTCAATCCATGCGGGGCCGCCATCGCGCCCGCGACGGCGAACGACAGCGCCGCGCCTGCCAAAATCCTGATCATCCCGCCAAGCTCCCGTGTGGTTGCGCAAGACCGCGATGGTAGAAGCACCGGCCGCGCCGGCAAAGTGCCGGAAGTGCCCGCGTGGCCTGCGGGCCGCGGACCCGGGTGAAAAACCAAAAAAGCGGGGCGAAGACCTGCTTCGCCCCGCTCCATCACGCCTGGTTCCGGATCAGTAGGACGGCAACGCCCGCAGCGCGCGAGCCGCCTCCGGGATCGGGCTGCCGGGCGGCAGCCGGAGAGCCAGATCATCCGGGAAACGGCCAATGGTGCCAAAGCGCAGCATCAGATCGTCCATCGACAGGTCCCACGCGTACAGCAGGAGATCATCCGCGCTCCACGGCACCCAGGCACCGCGCTGCTCGGCACCCTGCGCATCGATCCAGCCAAGGCGCAGGCGCTGCCCGCCTTCCGTACCCGATGCCTCGATCCACGCCACGCGTTGACCGCGCGCATCCAGCAGTTCCAGGGCCCGATCAATGCCGCCCACGGGCGAAGCGGCGATGGACCAGCCGACCACCGCACCCGCCGCGCCGCCCTGCCCAGGTGCGGCCAGCGCATCCGGACGCGGCGATGCACCCGCCTCGAAGCCATCGCAGTAGATGTCGCAGCGCTGGGTGAACCTGGCCGTCACGCTGAGATCGGACTGGACGTTGGTGTCCTGCCTCGGATTGGCGGTCACCCCGTCGCTCCAGATATCGAAGGACCAGCCCATGTCGGGAAGCGCCTCGACCTGCGGCCCGTCTCCACCCACCACCACGCTGTGCGTCACCGATGCCTGGCCATCGACGCTGCCGTTGGGGCCGGCAGTGTAGGTGAGGGTGTATTGAGTCACCGTCCAGATCGCATACAGCGTCGTGTTTGTCGCCGGCATCGTGAAGCTGGCTCCGGCCAAGTACGGCGCGCCCGAACCGTCCGCCGCGGTGTTCCAGTTGACGAAGGTGTAGCCTGCGTAGGTCGGTGCGGCAGGCAGGGTCACCGAGTCACCGAAATCCGCCGTGATCGGGGCCACGCCACTGCCGCCCTGGCTGTCGAAGCTCAGGGTGTACTGGTTGATCGTGTACTGCGCCGTCACCGTCAGGTCCGCCGTGACGTTGCTGAACGCCACGTCCCAGCCCGCGAAGGTGTAGCCCGTGCGGCTCGGGTCGGCCGGCGCGGTGGCCGCATCGCCGTGGTTCACCTGCTCGGTCTTGAGCACCGTCGCATCCCAGTCCACGAAGGTCACGGTGTACTGGTTGATCGCAAAGGTCGCGGTGACCGCACAGTTGGCCTGGATATTGGCCGCGCTGTAGCTGCTGCCCGAACCGGTGACGGTGCAGGTGTCGCCGCTCACGCTCACGACGTGGTAGCCGCTGGCCGGCGTGACCGTGAAGCTCGCCGTGCCATCAAAGGCCACCGTCTGCGACGCCGGCGTGATCGTGCCGTTGCCGCC